>NZ_VZRA01000001.1:1632580-1701635 GCF_008802355.1 Oryzomonas sagensis
TACCACCACTACCACCACTACCACCACTACCACCACTACCACCACTACCACCACTACCACCACTACCACCACTACCACCACTACCACCACTACCACCACTACCACCACTACCACCACTACCACCACTACCACCACCACCACCACTACCACCACCACTACTGCTACTGCCGCTGTCACCACTGCCGCTATCACTACTGCCAGTGCCGGTAGAATTGCTTACAGCGCTCCCACTGCTGTTGATCAGGTTGGAGGAGGCTATAGAAGGGGTGCTTGTTCCCCGATGGGTCCCAAAGGTGATGGTGGCGATCGTGCCGCTGCCTGAAAACGATGCGCTGCTGACGACGATGATTCTGATAGACCCGGCAACGTTGGTGTTGGCTGCCATCATTGCACCGGAAATGAGACTTCCCTGGGTGACCGCCGGCGATGCCAGGGCCGCTGTGTCGTATTTCAGGGTCATCTCGATACCCGACACGCCATCCATGCTGTTTCCCTGGATGGTATAGACGCCGTTACCCGAGGAAGCGACGGTCATGGACGCCCCCAGGGAAAGCGAAGCGCTTGCCAGGATCAAGGTTGCCGCCACAAGGATACGTCCGATATGTCGAGTCATGGCTTGTCTCTTTCTGCCGGATGAAATTTGTTAGGTATGAGCATAGCTTAGGGCGGAATTGATGGCAACGAAATTCAGCGTATCTTCACCTGCCGCCGTTTGTTTCAGAGCAAAGCTGGTAACGGATGTGCGCCCCGTTACCAGCTTTCTTGTAAAGCACTTTTGTCCCTGGGCGTATGGAGCGTCGGTTATTGATATGTTGTCGCAAAGTTGATTTTGCTGCCGGGTAAGAGGCTCAAGATGGGACCCGGGAGTTCCTGCCCGACTGTCGGCGCGGGGTCAACTAAAGGCATGGACGCAGGAACGGCGCCTGCCGTGGCGAGGGTAAAGTTGATGGTCGCAAACTCGACTCCAGTGCCGGTGTTGGCGGTCGTACTGCTTTTCAGCGGCACCCTGCCGTTATTCACCATAGAGATGGTCAGCACCCTGCTGCCGATATCGTAGGAGCTCAAATTGAAATCAGACGACGAAGCCAGGACCGGTCCGGATGGCACGATGACCCCTTTGCGAAGCGGGCAAAGGCCCGTCGTGGCGCCAGGAGTCGATGAGTAATTCACCAAGACTCCACTGGGCACATTCATCGTTGTCTGGATGGTTACCACTGTGCTGGTGGATGTCATATTGCCGAACAGGTAGGCTTTGGTGGTCGCTTTCGTTACAGAACCGCCACCGCCCCCTCCTCCTCCGCATCCGGCAAGTGTTAGAGCGAAAAAAACGCTGATCATTGTTGTCGTCACATATTTTTTCATAGAAGAACTCCCCTGGTTTGGTGTCGTGTAAGGCAGGCCTCCTTTTCGGAGGCCTGCCTGCGTATCACTAGAACGTTGCTATCAGGCCAAGGCTGCGGAGTAGGATGGCGTAGACGTCAAGCAGGTCGATTTTGCCGTCCGGTTTTGCCGCTCCGTCTTTGTAGGGAGCAACGTCGGCATGAACGAGGTCCATCGGGGTGGGCGACGCGAAACCGGTGGCGATGTGGAGCGCCTTCAGGGCGCTGGCCAGGTAGCCGCTGGTGCCCGGCAGCAGGCCATCCTTGTTGCCTAGGAGGATCGAGGCCGTGATAGGGGGATAGGTCGTGCCGCCCCCCAGATTGGTGTCGGTGAATCTCACGTACACGGTCTTCAACCCCTCGCCGCTGGTCAAGGTCCAGCTTGGCGTCATGGTTACGGTGACGCCCGCGGTCATGTCCGGCGAGGCGAACGGCCCGGACCAGGTTGAGCCGTCGTTGGAGAGTTCGTAACTGGCAATCCCCGTTGGATCGAAGGCCTTCAGCGTCAGCGTGACATTGGGGGTCGACGTCCAACTGGCCCCGTTGTTGATCTGGGCGCTGGCGACCAGGTCGATCGTCGCCATGTTCCAGGTGCCGCTCTTGACCGATTCCGTGTTGCCGGCGCTGTCAATGGCAAAGTATTTGATAGTGGTTGACGAACCGGCGGCGGTATTGATCTGAATCGGGGCTGCATAGACCAGGGAGCCCGTAGTCGGTGTGGTGCCGTCGGCGGTGTAGTAGATGGTGGCGGTCTCGTTTGCCGTCAGGGTGACCGCAAGCGAGCTGCCATTGGTGTAAGTGCCGGGAACCGGGCTCGGCGTGGTGACCGGCGGGGTCGTATCCAGGGTGACGGCGGCGGTGATCGGAGGATACTGGACACCGGTGGGCAACGACTTGTCGCGGAAACGGGCATAGACCGTGCGCGGTCCGTCGCTGCCCGTAAGAAGAGTCCAGGTCTTGGTGGTCGCGTAGGGCTCCTCGCCGCTCCAGTTGGTGCCGTCGTTGGAGAATTCCATGGTGGCGACGCCCACCGGGTCATAGGCGTTCAGATTGAGGGTAACGGCCAGGGTCTTGGTCAGGGTCGCGCCGTTGTTGATCTGCATGGTGGCCACCAGGTCCGGCACATGGATGTACCAGGTGTCGGTGTGGACCGCTTCGGCCGTGCCGTTGACGTCGACGGCAAAGTAGTTGATGGTGGTGGTCTGGGTCAGCGTGATCGGCCCGGTGTAGGGAGGCATCGCCGTCGTGGGCGTGCTGCCGTCCAGGGTGTAGTAGATGGTCGCCGGCGGCGCGTTGGTCGTTGCGGTCAGGGACACCACCACCGGAGCCGCCGAATAGACGGCGGGGACCGGGCTGGCAACCGTTACCGGCGGACTGGGCGGATTGTTGACCACATGGGTAATGGTCGCGGTGGCAACCGGGTTCTGCCCTGCGCTGGTGCGGGCTTCGACCGTGATGGTGTAACTGCCCACGGCTGCGGTATCAGGCAGGGTCCACATGTCGTTGGTGCCGAAAGGCTGTACCTCGACCCCGTTGAGCAGGAAACGGTACTGGTAGACCACGGCCAGGGCCGGATTGCCCGATGTCGCGCCCGTACCGGCGGCGGTGAACGAAACATTGGTGCCGACCACATGCCCCACCGGCTTGCCGTCGGTGATGGTCACACCGGTGGCGGCGGTCCAGGTGGCCGTGGTGACCGGTGAGCTCTGTGTGGCGCTCGATGGGTTGTTCGGCGTTGAGTAGTCGTTCAGGGAGATGACGGCATAGGTGTATGTCGTCCCCGGATTCACCGTGGTATCGGTATAGATCGGCGGATAACCCGGCAAATAGGATACCTCCGCCAATGCGGTGAAACCTGTGGGATACGTGTAAGGACCGGCGCCGGAAGCGCGAAACACCTGGAAACGGCTGGGCGTGGAAACAGGTGCGCTGTCGGTCCACTGGAGCACGATCTGGTTGATGTTCGGATTGGTGTAGGTGGTGACATAGTTCGGCAGACCCTGTACTTGAACCCCACCAATGCTGGCGACGAGGCCGCTCGGAGAAAGCGGGGGCGCCGAGGATACGCTGAATATGACCGGTCGCATGAAGTCGTTTTCCTCATGACCGAGGATATGGCAGTGCCAGACGTATTCGTAACCGTAGTCCGTGGGATCGTTGGGTACGTTTACGGCAAGACCGGCGACCGGTGTGCCCCCCTGGCCGAGATTGCCGATATCGGTCGTTGCGATAGGGGCGTGGAGGGCCATGGTCGGGTCGATGAGGCGATTGCTTCTGGGAAGAGGCAGGCCGGCGGCAGTGGGGTCCGTATTCAAGCCCACCCAAGCGTTGGGCAACGCCTGCGCCTTGGGCCGCAGGGCGACGATGATGTCCTCCAGCGGATTCATGCGGACGGTCTCGTTCCAGCCCAGTTCGTTTTCGTCCGGCGGACGGATGGCGCCGTCCCAGCCGACCCGGTTCAGGACCTGCACGTCGAACATGTGGAAGTGCACCGGGTGGGTATCGACACCGTTATGGGTTATCTTCCAGATCTGGGGATGCCCGTCCACGATCCGCTCCGTGGCCGGTTCGGCGTACCCCATGGGGATGGTCGTCTGGTTGAGCTGGGTGGTGAAGGGGAGTTCGATCCCCAGGGTGGCGTTCATGCGCCCGTAGGGGTCCCACAACTCCTGGATGGCCTTGGGCTGGAAGGGGATGGTCACCGGTATGGTGCTCGCGGTGTAGTCGCGATTCAGCGGATTCAGGGTAATGGCATAATCCTGGATCTTGGCGTATTGCTCCGTCGGCGCGGTAACGCCCCACGCCGCCACGGGATAGGTCGGCTCGGGGATCAGGGGCGCAGGCTGGCTGGCCTTGAAAGCTGCCGGCAGGGCCGCTTTGAGGTTGGCCAGCAGGTTGGGATTCGGCTGCGGTGCGCCCGCCACCCGGAACTGCATGACCGTGCGGGTATTGGGGCCGTACCCGCGCAGGGTCGAGGGGGCGCCGCCGCTGGTGGTCTGGTCCGGATTGCCGGTGTAGTAGTCGATACGCGTATCGAAGGCCGGGACCGGCGCCGGGGCGTCGTTGTAGAGAATAATGTTCTTGCCGATGTATTTCGGGTCGGAAAAGTCGATGATCACATCGGCACGCACCGCAGACCCCAGGAAGAGGTTCTTTTCCTGGACGTTCAGAACCACGATGTCGCGGCGGTTATAGTTGTAGTTGACCGGCTGGTTGGGGTGAACGACCGGGTTGGGCAGAATGCCGCTCTCGTTGCCGATCTGGATGATATTCGGTCCCATGGTGGTCGGGTCCGGCACGCCGCCGGCCCTGCCGTCGGTGGGCCAGACAGCCACATCCGGGAACGGCCCGGCCGGAAATGACGGCGTGGGGGCGGCCGCCACCATCTTTACTTCCGTGCCCAGGGGATCGTTGGGATCCGCGACGAAGAGGCTCAGGTTGAGCATGCGGTCGTTGGAGGCGTTCAGGATGCGGAACCGGTACGGTTTCGGCTCTACCGTCAAGTAGGGATAGGCGGTGCCGTTGACCAGCATGGTGTCCATGAACGCTTCCGGTGTCGTGGAAGGCTCGGGCAGGGTCGCCTTGTCCGCCGCGACCGCTACGGGCGGCCAGAACCAGGGGCCGTAGTCCCAGCGCCCGAAGGGGTTCGCCCCGCCCGGGCTGGTGGGGTCCTGGTTCCGTTCATAGACATGGGGGAACCAGAGGTCGCCGTAGACGCCCCAATTGTTGGCCACCCCCTTGGAGCTCTTTGTCCAGAGGGCGTCCTGGGTGTCTATATTCTTGGGAACAAAGGTCTTGTCCTGGATGATCAGGGGAATCCCGTAACGGTATTCGCAGACCGCCGTCCCCCCGCCGGGGCAGATGTTCGGCAGGGTCCCGTTGTTGATCAGCCCCTCTTCCACCGGGTCGGTTATCAGGTAGCCGGCCGCCTCGCCGGCATAGACGTTCAGGCGGGTTATCCCGAGGGAGTGGTCGTGGTAGAACATCATGCGGCCGCTCTGCTGGTTGGTCCAGTAGAAGGTAAGTTCTCCCGGGTTTGTGCTACCCATGTCGGGGACGTCCCGGGCAGAGGCCCCCTTCTGGTAGGGGGTCGATATCTCGTTGACCGGCACCGTCCACTGGTGGGGGGTGCCGTCGCTGATCCAGGGGGAGTTGCCGCCATGGAGGTGGAGCGTGGCGCGGTTTTGGGTGTAGTTGCCGCTGTAATTGGTGAATGCGGGGACCGTGGCGCCGATCGTGCTGGCGATTGCGGACGTGGTAACCGCCGGGCCCCGTCCGGCGCCCATCAGGCTCGTATCCACCGGGATGAACAGTTTGCCGGCATTGCCCGTGGGGAGCAGGTTCCTGAACCTGACGCGGACCGGCACATCCCGCTGGGCGATGATCATTGGGCCCAGATACTGGGTGGACATGTTGGCGAAGCTGGCGTTGAGGTCGCGGTAGCCGCGCAGCCTGGTCTTTTTCGGCAGGTCGGAGTGCATCTTCTGGGAGTACTCCACGAGCCCGATCTCATAATAGTCGGAAGCGGGTATGGCGGTCACCCCGTCCGTTGCCGTTGTTGGCGGAAATGTCGGGCTGGTGACCTTGTTGGCAATCGGGATGTAGCTTCCCAGGTTGTTTTCGTTGCAGGTTCCGACCCCCGGTGGACTGCTCATGGTGCAGTTGGGGAGCCCCAAGCCGGGAAGCTTGTCGACAAATTTCCGGAGGGCCGTGCCCGAAAGGCCACCGGAGGGGGTGTTGGCGTAGTAGGTGCCACCTCCCGGTCCTGCCTGGACCCGTGGGGGGCTCCAGAGGAAAACGGCAATTACCAACACCAGTCGTAGCAACATCCAGAATTGTTCTCTTTTCATGATGCCCCTCTCTTTACATGGTGAAAAGCCAGATACGCCGCGTCTTTTTCAAATACTCAAATACAGGTCGACCTTTCATGGTTTTTTCTCGCCGGCACCCCCCCGCCTCGCCAGCGACTGTTTTCGCCGTATGTCGCTCTGAACAGAGATCAGGATGCTTCGAAGCTCCTTTTCCGAAACAAGGAGTTTTTCGCCGGACAATGCGTCCCGCATGCCTTTCGTAACCAGATCCAGATTCAATTCCAGTCCCTGATTTTTGAAATTCCTGGCAACCTCAACCCCTATGGCGTACTGGATTTTGTCGCCGGGGGAGTTGAACCGTTGCCGTTCTTCACCACGGGATGGGGCCGCAATGAGGCATATTCCCGTCAGGGCCAGCAGAAATGGGGGCAAGAACGATGCGTGCGGCATGGAAAACTCACTTTCTGCTCGTAATGGTTTCGTCATGGCCTGCTGTTCATTATCTTCTGGAGGCGCGCCGCCTTGGCGTTCTCCATGGTGTCTGTCGCCATGCGCCGCTGCTGACGACCACCGGTCGTTTGTGGCAAGGGGCTGTCCGGGGCCGGTTCCGCAAATCCACTATGGGCAGAGGGCACTGAAGACACGACGGCGGCCGGCTCTTTCGGAACCGCTTCGACCGTCGGAGCGGCAACGGGAGCCGCAGACGCCTCCGGTGGTGCCGGAGCGGGAGCAGGATTTCCCATGCAGCTCGCCTCGATACGGTCCGGGTACTCTGTGACCCTGCAAGTATCCGAGGCGTGGGCTGTCGTAAATCCCGACAGGACCAGGGCTATGGTCAATGTCACCTGTGTTCGCGTCATAGTTGTGCCTATCCCTTATTTTCTCACCTCAAGCAATTCGACCTCGAATACCAGGGTGGCACCCGGCAGGATCAGGTCACCCGCACCGGCATCTCCGTAAGCGATACTGGACGGGCATACAAGCTTTGCCCTGCCGCCGGCCTTCATCTTTTGCACCCCCTCGGTCCAGCATCTGATGACACCATCCAGACGGAGTTCGGTGGGCTTGCCGCGCTTGTACGAACTGTCGAATTCTCTGCCGTCGGGCAAGGTGCCGCGATAATGCACCTTAACCGTATCGGTGGGGCCCGGGCCTGCTCCGGTCCCCTCTTTCAGCGAAAGGTACACCAGCCCCGAATCGCTCCTGACGGCGCCTTGTTCCCTGGCCGCCTTATCGAGAAAATCCTTGTTGACGGCCGCCAGCTTTTCGCCTTGAAGCTTGCGGCGCGCCCTGGCCAGTTCCTGGACCTTGCCGCTGTAAACGCCCGGATCGACCTGCGGGCTCAGGCCGTTTGCGCCATCGGTAAGTCCCTGTTTGACGATCTCCACCTCTGCCGGGGTGAGGCTGAAGGCGGCCAGCGAGCGGGACACGAGCAGGCCGAGGGCATACAGTGTCTTTTGTTCCTCTGTTTTGGGGGCTTCCCCGGCAAATGCCGAGCAGGCGATAAGGAGTGTTGAGAGCGTGACGGCAAGTTTTTTCATCGGTGGTCCCCCGTTCATTTCATGAGATGCAGGTTGCATGATCTACAATACTGATGATGCTTGAAAATAGGAGGTAGCACATTCATAACAATTTGATATATATAATAAAAATTAAATAGTACGTCGCAATATACCTGGAGGTACTCCCTGCCGGTCGTGGGGGGGGGGGGGGGGGGGGGGGGGGGGGGGNTCATTTCATGAGATGCAGGTTGCATGATCTACAATACTGATGATGCTTGAAAATAGGAGGTAGCACATTCATAACAATTTGATATATATAATAAAAATTAAATAGTACGTCGCAATATACCTGGAGGTACTCCCTGCCGGTCGTGGTTCATCGCACCGTGTTGCGATGAACCACGGGGATTGCACAGCAGCATTTGTGGCTCTATGCGAATTTTTGCGAGAAGTAATGCACTATGTATACCGAACGGAAATTTATATGTATATGTCTGAATTTATTATATTTTATCAGGGTGAGTCAGAAGGTGTCTGCGGCCCTTGTGCAACGATAGTTGCAAGCTGGTCAGAGAAATACGACAGAAGCGTGTGCCAGAAAGGAGATACTCCCCTATGAAAACAATGTGGCAGGTGCAATAAATATTGCTCTTTGGTCGACTGATAGTAAACGTAGCGTGGAGCTGTGGTTGACAATGGCGATGAGTCGTGATATTGCACGCAGAGGAGGAATCATGAAAGATACTATGCAAAAGCTGGCCGACTCTGTGATCTCGGGTTATCGTCTTGATCGCGACGACGCCGTGCGCCTTGGAGATGTCGAGGGGGCTGAGTTCTACCGGTTGCTGGCCGAGGCGGGCCGCATTCGGGAACATTTTGTCGGCAGGGCGGTAACGCTCTGTTCGATCATCAACGCCAAATCGGGAACCTGCCCCGAGGACTGCGCATTTTGCGCCCAGTCCGCCCACCATTCGACCCAGGCCGCGGCGTATCCGCTTGTGGACGAGGAGCAGATGATCAGTTGCGCCAAAAGCGCCGAGCAGCACGGCGCTTCCTGCTACGGCATCATCACCAGCGGCACGGGGATCGGGAACAGGGATGAACTGGAGCGGATCTGCCGCACCCTGGAGCGCATTCGCCGGGAAGCGGGCATTGCGCCGTCGTGCTCTCTGGGGATCATCGATTATGAGACCGCCTGCCTTCTCAGGGATTCGGGCATGGTGACCTATCACCACAACCTGGAAACCGCGCGCAGTTTTTTCCCGAACATCTGCAGCACCCATGATTACGAGCAGGATGTGGACACGGTCCGGGCCGCCAAGCGCGCCGGCCTCAAGGTCTGCTGCGGCGGCATCTTCGGGCTGGGGGAGACCTTTGCCCAGCGCGTCGAGATGGCCCTGACGCTGCGCGAACTGGGGGTGGATTCCATCCCGGTCAATTTCCTCGACCCGGTGGAAGGCACCCGCCTTGAGCATGCGGACTTCCTGACGCCGCTGGAGTGCCTCAGGACCATCGCCGTGTACCGCTTTCTCTTGCCCGACCGGCAGATAACGGTTTGCGGCGGCCGCGAGAAAAACCTGCGCGAGTTGCAGTCGTGGATCTTCATGGCCGGCGCCAGCGGGATGATGACCGGCAATTATCTGACCAAGGCCGGCCGGAATCCTGCCCTTGACCGCCAGATGGTGGCTGACCTCGGGCTGACCGTTGCGCCCTGCGGGTGTTCTTGAGCCAGGGGCTCGCCGGAAGAGTCGCCGCCGTTCCGCCGCGCCCATGTGCGTGCTCCGTGCGGCCGTTTTTTCAGGATTCGGGTGATCTCGGCATGGATTTATATTCCATTGAATCAGGGAGTCGTCATGGGTAAAGGCATATTTGTAACCGGCACCGATACCGGCGTGGGCAAGACCATCGTGACCGCCGTCTTGGCGCGGCTCCTGCGGATGCGGGGCATCCGCGTCGGCGTCATGAAACCGGTGACCAGCGGCTGCCGGGAGGTGGAGGGAGAGCTGGTCTCCGATGACGCACTTCTCACGTGCCAGGCCGCGGGCATCTCCTGCAGCGGGGACGTTACCCCCTACCTGCTCCGGGAGCCGCTGGCCCCTGCCGAGGCGGCAAAGATCGACGGCATCGCGATCGAATTCGCCCGGATTCGGGAATCCTTTGATCGTCTGACAGCGGCGTACGACTTCGTGATCGTGGAGGGGGCCGGAGGACTGATGGTGCCGCTGGTCGGCGGATTCCTCATGGCGGATCTGGCACGGGAGCTGGACCTGCCGCTGCTGGTGGTGGCGCGCCCCAATCTGGGGACCGTCAACCATACCGTGCTGACCTGCTTTGCCGCCCAACAGATGGGTATTCCGGTCTCCGGGGTCATCATCGACAATTTTCCCAAAGAGCCGGACCTGGCCGAACGGAGCGCGCCCCATTATATCGGTTCCCTGTGCGGAGCGCCGGTGCTTGGCGTCTGGCCCCATGAGGCCGCCTCCGACCAGGCGGCGGCAGTGGAAGGTCTGGCCGCCTGGTTGGACCGACAGCCGGAAACGGCCATTGTACTGAGGGAGTTGGGGGTCTGAAGCGGGGAAGGGCAGGGGGCAGGGCGGGCAGTCGTCAGCCGGCCGGTTACCGTCGGCTGATTGCCGCCAAGGGGATGGCCCGATGGCCTTGTCCCCCGGAAATATGGCAATGGAACGGAAAAACCCCGCCAATGGTGCTTGGCGGGGGTTTTTTGTGGCGCGGATCGAATCGTGAAGCGAATTACCTGGGCATGGGACAGTACATGTTGCCGTAGGGGCGCTTGCTGCGGGGCAGCACCTTGACGAACCGCTCCTTGAGCACCTCGTGTACATCGAGTTTGAAATCCCGGCAAAACTCGGCGACGTATCCTTCCAACTCCGCTCGATCATGGTCGTCCAACTCGAAAACGCCGACCTCCTTGGCCAGGCGGGACTCATCCACGCCGCCGCGCACGTAGATCACGCCGCCGTGCATGCCGGTGCCGAACAGATAGCCATGCTTGTCCTTTGCCGGGTCGTCGGTGAACATGCCCAGGAGGATCAGCACGCCGCCGGCCATGTATTCGCCGAAGAAGTCGCCCGCCTTGCCGCCGGCAATCAGCACCGGCTTGTTTTCCTGGTAGGACTTCATGTGGATGCCGACCCGGTACCCCACATCCTTCCTGATGTGGATCCTGCCGCCGCGCATGCCGTAGCCCAGGACGTCG
Source organism: Oryzomonas sagensis (assembly GCF_008802355.1). NCBI lineage: Bacteria > Pseudomonadati > Thermodesulfobacteriota > Desulfuromonadia > Geobacterales > Geobacteraceae > Oryzomonas > Oryzomonas sagensis. The sequence continues at coordinate 1,643,490 of NZ_VZRA01000001.1, forward strand.
CCGGCGTGACCGTGGACGATGACCTTGCCGGCGTTCATGGTGTTGCCGATATTGTCCTGGCCGTTCTCGTTCACGATGATGGTTGCGCCGTTCATGAATGCGGCCAGATCGTTACCCGGGACGCCGTTGATGGTGATGGTCACCGGCTTGTTGATGCCGTCGCCGATGAAGTACTGGCCGTTGACGTTGTTCAACTCGATCTGGTCCGTACCGGCCAGCACCGCCTCGCGTATGGTGGTGTTGAGATCCCGGTAGTAGATTCCCTGCGCGTTTATCTTCATATAAGCTCCTTAACAGGCCGTTGAAAAACCCAGGTTGTTCAAAAATAGTCAGATCGTCGCACCCGGAGAAGGCCCTGAGGAGGCGTAGCAGCGCTACGCCGCACGAAAGGGCCTTCGAGGATGGCGGCGAGATGGCTGTTTTTCAACAACCGCTAAACGTTTCCTTCCACCATGGCGATGACCGGCTCTCCCCCCCGCGGCGTCCAGATGCGGGCAGGAGCGGGGCATATCTCGCGGATGGCCGACTCTTCGGAGGCCATGTAGACGAAGTCGTCCTTTTCGGCGCAGACGAGCGGCCGCAGCTTGACCCGGTCATTGAGCCCGATCAGCCCCTTGTTGCTGGCGAACAGGATGGCGAACGGTCCGTTTAAGAGGGCGCTGCCGTAAATCTGGCGGATGGCGGTATAGAGATCCCGCTCGTTCTGGGGGAGCTGATCGATCAGCGACCAGAAGGGGGGCGCCAGGGCGGTGCAGGCCAGTGCGGGCGACAGCCCGTGCTTGCGGATCAGCAGGTCGAGCGTGTAGGCCACCACCTCGGTGTCGGTCAGCATGGTGCACAGGTAGCCGTACATCTCCAGGTAGCGCTTGTTGATGCCGTAGGACGAAATTTCGCCATTGTGGACGATGGACCAGTCCAAAAGGGTGAAGGGGTGTGCGCCGCCCCACCAGCCGGGGGTATTGGTGGGAAAACGGTTGTGGGCGGTCCAGATATGGCCGCTGTACTCCTCGAGGCGGAAAAACTCGGCGATCTCTTCGGGAAAACCGACCCCCTTGAAAGCGCCCATGTTTTTGCCGGAGGAAACCACAAAGGCCCCTTCGATCTCGTGGTTAATGGCCATGACGTGGCGGACGATGATGTCCGAGTCGGTCATGCCCTGGTATTCCACCGCTTCCCGGTACTCGTCGGTCTCCAGAGGGGTGACGAAATAGCGCTTGAACACCGGAGGATTGGCGATCGCCCTGGTGCGGCGGGTCGGAATATCTTCCTGCAGTTCGATGTGGAAGTTCGCATCCAGATATTCCTCGGCCAGTTGCAGGGCCATGGCGTTCTCGTACATGAGGTGAAAGGCGTAGAACTCCTTGAACTCCGGATAGATGCCGTAGGCGCCGAAACCGCCTCCCAACCCGTTGCCCCGGTCGTGCATGAGCGAGATGGATTTGATGATCACCGAGCCTTCGACCCGGGTCCCCTTTTTGGAGATGAAGCCGGTCAGGCCGCAGTTGGAAATGTCTTTCTGGAAGATGTGGGTAGGTTGTGGTTTCATAGATGGTCCTCTTAGAGGTTTTTCAATAGCCTGCTTAATGTCCCGCCGCCCGCGCGGCGCGCCCGTTATCGGCCACTTTTCCCTGGGGCGCGAAAAGTCTGTTCCTGATCTCCTTGGAGAGCTGGAGGAATCCGAAATCAGGTGTGAGCAGGCTCTCCCTGAAGGGGGTCATGTCGACCTTTTCCCGGATCAGGCCGGAGAAGATGCCGGCCCGGTCGACGTTTCCCACCAGCACCGCGCCCACCAGGAGGTTGTCCTGCAACACGACCTTGCGGTACTGGTAATTCTGGATGTCCTGATAGGTATGGATCTCATACTGGGCCGGGTCCTTGGGGTTGGTGACCCCCATGGAGATGGTGGAGACCTTGAAGAACTCGATGGAGTTCATGGCCAGGCCCCCCGCATATTCCTTCGTCCCGCCGGCCATGGCGGCACCGGCGATGTCTCCCTGAATGTAGGCGTCGGGCCAGATCGGCATGGGGTTCTTCTGCCCGCTGAAGAAGTCGGCCGCCTCGGCCACATCGCCGGCGGCATAGATATCCTTGCCGGAGGTCTGCATCGTCGCATCCACCACGATGCCGCGGTTGACCTCGATGCCGCTCCCCTTGAGGAAGGTTGCAGCCGGGCGTACGCCGATGGCCACGACAACGGTATCACAGGGAATGAAGTCACCCGACTTGAGGGTTACGCCGCTGATCTCCGCCCCGTCCCCTTCGATACGGACGACCGTGTCCTCGGTGATGACGTCGATGCCGTTGGCCTTCATCTTGCGGGCCACGATTTTGCCGGCCGGCCGGTCGAAGGCCGAGGAAAGGACCCGGTCGGCCAGCTCGACGACGGTCACCGACTTGTCCAGCAGGTTCAGCCCCTCGGCAGCCTTGAGGCCGATCAGGCCGCCGCCGATGACCACGGCGCGGTTGATGTCCGGGGCGATGCCTTTCAGCTTGGCAGCGTCTTCCCAAGTAGTGAAGGTGAAGATGCGGTCCTTGCCGGACATCCCTTCGATGGGTGGGATGAACGGGTCGCCGCCGGTGGCCAGCAGGAGCTTGTCGTAGGCGATGGCGTCGCCGCCGGCCAGTTTGACCTTCTTGGCCTTGGTATCCACCCCTACGACTTCCGATGCCAGCAGCAGATTGATGCGGTTTTGGGCGTAGAAGTCATCCGGCAGATAGGCCATGCGTTTCTCGTTGATCAGGCCGCCCAACAGGTAGGAGATCAGTGGCCGGCCATAGACATTATGCTTTTCCCGCGATATGACCGTGATATTGCCCTGCTGGTCCCGCTCGCGGATGGCGCGGATAGCGCCCACGGCAGCTACGGAGTTGCCGACGATTACGTAGTTCATTTCTGGCTCCCCTCCCTGTACACGAGTGCCCGGTTGGGGCAGGCGTCAACGCAGGCCGGCGACTTCCTGTCCGGGCAGAGGTCGCACTTGTTGGCCTTTTTCTTCTTGAGGTTGCGCTGGATGGCGCCATAAGGGCAGGCCATCACGCATGACCAGCATCCCACGCACTGTTCGGTGTCGATGCGCACGACCCCTTCGGCATTTTTCTGGATGGCGCCCGAGATGCACGCCCGCAGACAGTCCGGCTCGTCGCAGTGCCGGCAGGTGGTCGAAAGGGAGATGATCCCGCCGTGCAGCTCCTCCACCGTACAGCGGGAAATGGGACGTTCCGGCTCGTGGAGAAAGGCCTTGACCGGGTCTTTCGAGAGGGAATGCTCGGTGACGCAGCCCACCTCGCACAGGTGGCAGCCGATGCAGGCATCTTCAATGGTGTAGATTCGTTTCATGGTCTATTCTCCAGCCGGCATGACGCCGAGCAAGTTCATATCCTTCTCCGTCAACCCGACGGCACGCAGTTTGTAACGGTTGCCGCGCAGCGACTCCAAGGCGTTCAACCCCATGCCGCCCAGAATCTCCTTCATCTCGTGCCCCCAGGCGTGGACCAGGTTCACCAGCTTCTCGGCGCCGATCTCCGGGTTGAGGCGTTTGGCCAGGTAGGGGTTGTTGGTGGTGATCCCCCAGGGGCACTTGCCGGTGTAGCAGCGCTGGCACAGAGTGCAGCCCATGGCCAGCAGGGCGGAGGTCCCCAGGTTGATGGCGTCGGCGCCCAGGGCGATGGCCTTGATGGCGTCGCCGGAATTGCGTACGCCGCCGCCGACCACGATGGACACCTGATTACGGATACCTTCATCCCGCAACCGGGAGTCTACCGCCGCCAGGGCCAGTTCCATGGGGATGCCCACGTTGTCGCGGATTACCTGCGGTGCGGCGCCCGTACCGCCGCGGAACCCGTCGATGGTGATGATGTCGGCGCCGGCCCGGGCCACGCCCGAGGCGATGGCGGCTATGTGGTGCACGGCGGCGATCTTGACCGACACCGGCTTGGTGTAGTTGGTGGCCTCTTTCAGGGCGTAGATCAACTGGCGCAGGTCTTCGATGGAGTAGATGTCGTGGTGCGGCGCCGGCGAGATAGCGTCGGAGCCCATAGGGATCATGCGGGTCTCGGATATCTGGTCATCGACCTTTTCGCCCGGCAGATGACCGCCGATACCCGGTTTGGCACCCTGGCCGATCTTGATCTCGATGCCGACCCCGGCATTCAGGTAGTGTTCGCTGACGCCGAAACGGCCCGAGGCCACCTGAACGATGACGTTTTTGCCGTATTTGAAGAGATCCTTGTGCAGGCCGCCCTCGCCGGTATTGTAGATCGTGCCCAGTTCCTGGGCTGCCGCGGCCATGGCGCGATGGGCGTTCAGGTTCAGGGCGCCGTAGCTCATGGCCGAAAAGATGAAAGGATACTCCAGGGTGAGCTGGGGGGATAGTTTGGTCTCCAGCTCCGGCTTCCCGGTTTTCTCGTTGTGGACGACTTCGATACGGTCAGGTTTTTTGCCCAGATAGGTGCGCAGTTCCATCGGCTCGCGAAGCGGATCGATGGAAGGGTTGGTTACCTGCGATGCGTCCAGAAGCAGGTGGTCCCAGTAGATAGGATACTTGGCCGGGTTGCCCATGGCTGTCAGCAGGATGCCGCCGGTATCGGCCTGGGCATACACGTTGCGGATATGGGCTGCGGACCAGGACTCGTTCTTTTTGAACGTCTCCTGATTGGAACGGATGGTGATGGCGCCGGTGGGGCAGAGCGCCGAACAGCGGCGGCAACCGATACAGAGCGTATTGTCTTCTGCCACGCGGTCATCGGTTTCCACGTAGCTGTGAACCTCGTAAGCACACTGGCGGACGCATACCTTGCAGCGGATGCACTTGGGGTCGCTACGTTCGATCACGAACTCGTTGAATGATTCGTTGACGGATTTATAAAGCACTTTCTACCTCCTCCGGTACAGACCGGGTTCCTGCGCAGAACGGGGCGCGCGGCCGCTGTCATCGGCATGCCGAAAGCTCATGGGCTGACAGCGAACTATTTGCTTAAGCAACCATTGTGCCCGAAAAAACAGTTGCGGCTAAGGTGGGACCATGAGTATTATTACCCCTTGAAATAGTGGGGAATTTGCCGGTTGTCTCCCCGCCCGACCCTGCCGCGGTTTCATGGCGTTCGGCGTGGAGTGCTTCGTTTTTGCCGATTTTGAGTTGTTTAACTACACAAGTGTGTACGGGCGGCGCCTGCGCGCCTCGGGTCGCAATGAATATTTCCCGCAAGACAATCCTCGTCATCGTCAGCACCTTTATCGGGCTGGTCTTTATCCTGGCCATAACCTCCGACTTCATTCTGCTCAACAGCTTTGCCAAACTCGAAAACAAACTGCTCGGCGAAAGCATCGCCAAATTGAAGTATGAAATACGGGAGAGCCTCGACGACATGGAGTCGTGCGCCCGGGATTACGCCGCACTGGCGCAGAGGGGGGGCGCGAGTGAAATCGGCGCGTTGGATGCCGACTCGCTGGTCAACCATCATGTGGATTTCGTCGCCGTGTACAACGCTGCCGGAGAACTGCTTTCGGCCAAGTCGGCGGATTATCATTACCGCAGGCCGGCCGATCTTGATGAGGGACTTGTGCGATGTCTCGGCAAAACCGCACTTTTTGCCATAAGGGGCAAGGACCGGCATCTGAAGGGGGCCATCCGTAACGGCGCGCGTTTGCACCAGGTCGTCGTCATGCCTCGTGCCGGCGGAGGCGTCCTGCTTGTGGGCAGGAATATCGACCGGGAAGAGATCGCCCAATTGTCCGACATCAACGAGTTTGCCCTTGAAATCCGGCAGATTCGGGATGAAGGGCTGCCGGCCGACTTCAAGGAAGCGCTTGCCGGTCTGGGCGACGGGGCGCCCTTTCATGCGGTTCCGCTTGACGAGTCGCGTATCGCGGGCTATGCCCTGTTCAACGATATCGACGGGCAGCCGCTTTTCATCGCCAAGTTGACCGAACGGCGCCTGTTGTACCAGCAGGGGAAGGCAAGCATTACCTATATCCTGGCCGCCCTGTGCATTGCCGGCTTTGTTTTCTGCTGCGTGATGCTGTTTTTTGTCCGGGAGACGGTCCTTAAACGCCTTGGGATTCTCAGCGCCACTGTCCGGCAGATCAGCAGCGACGGCGATATCTCCTCACGCCTGAAGGTCACGGAGCACAACGACGAACTGGACGGTCTGGCCTTGACCATCAACGGTATGCTGGATTCGCTGGAGCGGGCCGAAGTTACCCTGCGGGAGCGGGAAGAACAGTATCGCATCCTGTTCGAACGGGCGCCGGACAGCATCTTGCTGATCGGTACGGAGGGGGATGAGTGCGGCAGGATCATTGCCGCCAACAAGGCCTCGACCATCCAGCACGGTTATACGGTTGAAGAGCTGTGCGGCATGAGCATTCATGATCTCAATGCCCCCGAGTCCAACGAGGCCGCCGCGGATTGGATGGAGCGCATTTTCAGCGGCCAGTGGATAACCTTCGAGGTGTGGCACTTCAGGAGGGATGGGGCGCGTTTCCCCCTCGAGGTGCATGCCGGCCCGGTCAGGCTGAACGGCAAGAATTACATCCTCGGGTTCGATCGGGACATCACCTCCCGCAAGCTGGCGGAGGAAACCGACCATATGTACATGGAGCAGATTCGCCAGTTGAACACCGAGCTTGCCCGTCAGGCCAACGGCCTGGAAGCTGCCAACAGCGAGCTGGAGTCCTTCAATTATTCGGTATCCCATGACTTGCGCGGCCCACTTACGCGTATTTCCGGGTACAGCCAGCTGATACTGGAGGATGAGGCAACGCTCGATTCCCAGACCCGGTCGTACGTAACCCGGATCTACGAATCCAGTTGCTGGCTGAACGAGATGATCGATGCCATGCTCAGGCTGGCCCAGCTGGCCCGTAGCGAATTCCAGCCCCAGCAGGTCGATCTCAGCGCGATCGTCGAGAGTCTGTCGATCGATTTCAGGGCTGCGGAACCGGAGCGGAGGCCCGAAGTGGTCATCGCCCCCGGCCTGACCGTCGTCGGCGACCTGCGACTCTTGAAGGTACTGCTGACCAACCTGTTCGGCAATGCCTGGAAGTATACCGCTCACAGCACCGCTCCCCGGATCGAGTTCGGCGCGCTGCATAACGGTCCTGTTCCGGTTTTCTTCATCAGCGACACGGGTGCCGGTTTCGACATGAAGGACGTGGACCGGCTCTTCCGCGTGTTCACCCGTTTGCACGATCCCGGGCAGTTTGCGGGAAACGGCATCGGCCTGGCGACGGTGCAACGCATCGTCAATCGTCACGGCGGCAGGATCTGGGCCGAAGGCGAACCCCAAAAAGGCGCCACGTTCTATTTCACCCTCCAGCCCGATAATCCCTCTGTTTCCCGCTCTTTTGCATCTTGACGCGCATGTTTGGCTGTGCTATTAAAACAGTTCTTTAAAATCAATATGTTAAATTGCATATGATTTTGCGCGAGCAAATTTTCTTTTGATGTGGAGGCGGTGATGTCACAGCAAATCACTCTAACGGTAGGTGGGCTCCTGGACGACATGGCGCGGCGTTTTCCGGAAAACGACGCCCTGGTCCATCCCGAGCGGGGTCTGCGTTACAACTACAGGGAATTCAACGAGGTCTGCCGACGGGTCGCCAAAGGGCTGCTCGCACTCGGGGTCAAAAAAGGCGACAAGGTTGCCATCTGGGCCTACAACGTCCCCGAGTGGGTCATACTCCAGTTCGCCACGGCCAAGATCGGCGCCGTGCTGGTAACGGTCAATACCGCCTACAAATCGGCCGAGCTCGACTATATCCTTAACCAGTCCGATTCCACCACGCTCTTCATGGTCAAGTCCTTCAAGGATACCGATTACGTACAAACCGTGTACGACGTGGTGCCGGAACTTCAGGCCGCAGAGCCGGGCCGGCTGTCGTGCCCGAAGCTGCCCTATCTCAAGAATGTGGTCTTTATCGGCGACCAGCCCCCGGGGGGGATGATCACTTTCGAGGCGATGGCCGAGGCCGGACAGCGGCTATCCGATGCCGAACTGAACGCCGTCGAGGCGACCCTTGACTGCCATGACGTGATCAATATGCAGTACACCTCCGGCACGACCGGCTTTCCCAAGGGGGTCATGCTGACCCACTTCAACCTCGTCAACAACGGTTTCAACATCGGCGAATGCATGAAGTTCACCGAAAAGGACCGCCTCTGCATCACCGTGCCGTTTTTCCACTGCTTCGGCTGCGTGCTGGGGGTCATGGCCTGCGTCACCCATGGTTCGACCATGGTGCCGGTGGAGATCTTCAATCCGCTCAAGGTGCTGCAGACGGTCCAGCAGGAGAGGTGCACGGCGCTCCATGGCGTGCCGACCATGTTCATTGCCGAAATGGAACATCCGGAATTTTCCACGTTCGATCTCAGTACCCTGCGCACCGGCATCATGGCCGGTTCGGTCTGCCCCATCGAGGTGATGAAACGGGCGGTGAAGGACATGAACCTGACCGAGATCACCAGCGTCTACGGGCAGACCGAATCCTCACCCGGCATTACCCAGACCCGCACCGACGACCCGATCGAACTGAGGGTGGCCACGGTCGGCCGGGCTCTGCCGGGTGCCGAGGTCAAGATCGTCGATATCGAAACCGGGGCCGCCCTGCCGCCCGGCAAGCAGGGCGAGCTGTGCGGTCGTGGATATATGGTCATGAAGGGCTATTACAAGATGCCGGAAGAAACCGCCAAGGTGATCGACGCCGACGGCTGGCTGCATACCGGCGACCTGGCCATAATGGACGAGAACGGCTACTGCAAGATCACCGGACGGATCAAGCAGATGATCATCAGGGGAGGGGAGAATATCTACCCCCGGGAGATCGAGGAGTTCCTCTATACCCATCCCAAGGTTTCCGATGTCCAGGTCTATGGCGTGCCCGACCGCAAGTACGGCGAACAGGTGATGGCGGCCATTATCCTCAAGAAGGGGCTGGAGATGACCGAGGCGGAGGTCCGGGAATTTTGCAAGGGGCGGATCGCCAACTACAAGGTTCCCAAGTATGTCAAGTTTGTGGACGGGTATCCCATGACCGCCTCGGGCAAGATCCAAAAGTTCAAGCTGCGGGAGATGGCCATCAAGGAGTTGCAATTGGAGGATGCCGGCGAGACGGCGTAGCGTCGGCGGAATGGGCGGATTGATCGGGCGGTCCGTTTACCGGTGGGATTTCGGCAGGGCAGGGTAGCGTGATATGATATTACAAAAACTTATCGGCATCGTTTTTCTGCTGTTCGTGATTTGCTTCATCGCCATTGTGGTCGAGGAGCTGTTTCTGGGGGGCAAGCGCCGGCGCAAGCTGGAGCGCCAGCGGCGGGCCGAATACGAGATGGCGGAACCGGAGAGCAAGCGGGAGGCGGGCTGATTGTGAAACGAGGCTTGTCCCCTGCATGCGCAACCGAAATGCGAGAGACCAAAGGTGAACGGAACAAGGCGGGGGACACAATTCCCCCGCCTTTTCTCGTGGTGCGTGATTTGGGTTGTGCTTAGAAACGGTAGCCGACGCCGATGCCGAAGAGGTGCGGGTTGAGGTCGAGGTCGTACTTGTTGCCGGCGATCTTAACCTTGGTGTCGGCGTTGATGTATTTGTAGTCGATGTTGAAGTAGAGATTGTCCTTTATTTTGATGTCGGCGCCTGCCTGGGCAGCCCAGCCGACACTATTGTCGATACTGAAGCTTTTGTCGCCGTTGAGTCTGGAGTTGAAGGGTAAGGTTACGTTCAGACCAAAACCGATGTAGGGGCTTATCAGATTGCCGGCCAACGGATGGTATTTTACGGTCAAGGTGGGGGGGAGCAGCCATGTCGACCCTTGGAATTGGCCATTGATCTTGATATCGTTCCTGGTAACCCCGGCGATTAGCTCCGTGGACACCTGCTTCAGAACAAAGTATTCCAGGTCCAACTCAGGAATGATGTCATCACTTACCTTGGCGTGTGCTCCGCTCAGCTTGCCGTCGAACGATTCGTCCGGCTTGACGTAAATCGCCCTGACCCGCACGCCGAACTTCTGATAATCATCCGCCGCCCCGGCCATGGTTGCCATCCCCAGCATCATTACCGCCGCCGCAACCCCTGCCGCTCCTAGTAGCCTTCTTCTCATCAGCCTGATCCTCCCCGTAATGTGGTTATTTGGGGTTTGCGCCCCAATCCAGATATCAAGAACCAGTAAAAGATATATACGATTCGCTTTGTCTTTTTTCCGTGAATCCTTGAGCAAAAAATGACGTAAGTCAAGAAAATTGTTTTTGTGTTATAAAAAATTAATTTGGCGGCACGGAAATGCCGTATGAAGGCAAAAAAACGCCATTTCGGCCTGCCTCCCGAACGGCTGCCCAAAAGGAGGCAGGGGCTCTCCCGCTTGCATATTTCCCGCTCATGTGTAAAATTCCTACAGCCGTCGCACCGGCTATGCCGTTTCCGGGGGAGCAGGTCCCCCACGCTGGAATGGCCGTTGAGATATGTCGGCGCCATGCGCGGTTATGGAGGATTCATGCGTTTAACCCCTGCCACCGAGTTGGAATACCGCTGCAAAATGCTGCAAAATCATATGGCCGCCGAGGGATTGGATGCCATTATCATCGCCCAGAATGCCGACCTCTTTTATTTCACCGGCACCGTCCAGAGCGGCTGCCTCTACGTCCCCGCCCATGGACAGCCGCTGTACCTCGTGCGCCGCGACGCAGCCAGGGCGCGCATGGAGTCGGGGCTGAAAGAGGTGTTGCCCTTCGGTTCTCCCAGGGACATCCCCCAGTTGGCGGCCGGCTACGGTTATCCCGAGCCGAAGAAGATCGGCATGGAGTTCGATGTGCTGCCGGTCGCTCTTTTCGAGCGCTATCGCAAGGTCTTCCCCAATGCGCACTTCAGCGACGCCACGCCGCTGATCCGCCTGGTGCGCATGATCAAAAGCCACTACGAGATCCATCTGATGAAGGACGCGGCCGACCAGGTGGACAAGGTGACGCGTCGGGTGCGGGATGTGCTCCGCGAGGGGATGAGCGACCTGGAATTGGCGGCCGAGCTCGAACATACGGCTCGCTTGAACGGTCACCTGGGGCTGATACGCATGCGGGTCTTTAACGGGGAGATGCTCTTCGGGCACACCTTTTCCGGCACGGATAGCGCCGTACCGGCCTATACCGACACCCCCTTCGGCGGTGTGGGGCCCAGTCCCTGTTTCGGCCAGGGCGCGAGCTACAAGCCGATCGGCCGCAACGAGCCGATCATTGTCGATTTTGCCGGGAGCTTTGACGGCTATCTGGTGGACCAGACCCGTATCTTTTCCCTTGGCGGCCTCTCCGACCGCCTGCGCAAGGGATACGACGACATGCTCCGGGTGCAGGAGTTGATGAAGCGCATCGTCGTTGTTGGCGCCCCGTGGGGTGAGGTGTACGACCGGTGCCACTCCCTGGCGGTGGAGATGGGGTATGCCGACAGTTTCATGGGAGCCAAAGGCTCACAGGTTTCCTTCATCGGCCATGGCCTGGGGGTCGAGATCGATGAATATCCCTTTATTGCCCGCGGATTCAAGGACATGACGTTCCAGGTGGGGATGGCCTTTGCCTTTGAACCCAAGGTGGTCTTTCCGGGAGAGGGGGCGGTCGGTATCGAAAATACCTTCTATATCAGCGATGAGGGACTCAAACAATTGACCTATTCGAGTGAAGAACTGGTGATTCTCTCTCGCTAGCGCGCCCATAAAATTTTTGTTGCTTTTTGTCAAGGCTTTGGTATAACTACGACACTTCTTAAGTGTATACAGTATCCTAAAAAAATATTTTTGAATTAGGTAGACGACCGTTTGGTTGGTTTTTACTTGGTATCGAAGAGCCCGGCTCACAGCAGATCTCAGTTTAACCCTCACAACGAAAGGAGAGTACCAACATGGCATTGAAAGAGACGCTCAAGCAGAAGATTGAGGAACACCGCCCCCGTACCACCAAGCTTACCAAGGAGTTCGGCAAGGTGATCATCGATCAGGTGACCATCGAACAATGCATCGGCGGCGCCCGCGATATCCGCAGCCTCGTCACCGACATCTCCTATCTCGATCCCCAGGAAGGCATCCGTTTCCGCGGCAAGACCATCCCCGAGACCTTTGCGGCGCTGCCCAAGGCCGGCGGTTCGGCTTACCCGACCGTTGAGTCGTTCTGGTACTTTCTGCTGACCGGCGACGTGCCGACCGACGCCCAGGTCGCCGAAGTAGCAGCCGAGTGGAAGACGCGCCAAGCGGTTCCCGAGTACGTCTTCACCGCCATTCGCGCCCTGCCCAGGGACAGCCACCCCATGGTCATGCTCTCGGTCGGCATCATGGCTTTGCAGAAAGAGTCCAAGTTTGCCGCTTTCTACAACTCCGGCAAATTCAACAAAATGGTCGCCTGGGAATCGGTTTATGAAGATGCCAGCGACATCGTGGCGCGTATCCCCATCATCGCCGCCTTCATCTACAACCTGAAGTACAAGGGCGACAAGCAGATCGCCATCGACCCGACTCTCGACATGGGTGCCAACTTCGCCCACATGATCGGCCAGAGCGATCAGTACAAGGATGTGGCACGCATGTACTTCATCCTGCACTCCGACCATGAGTCCGGCAACGTCTCGGCCCACACCACCCACTTGGTGCATTCCGCCCTGTCCGACCCCTACTATGCCTACGCCGCCGGCCTGAACGGCTTGGCCGGTCCGCTGCACGGCCTGGCCAACCAGGAGGTCCTGGGCTGGATCATGGAATTTCAGAAGAAACTCAACGGTGCCGAGCCGACCAAGGAAAACGTCACCAAAGCCCTCTGGGACACCCTCAATGCCGGCCAGGTCGTTCCGGGCTACGGCCACGCCGTTCTGCGCAAGACCGACCCGCGTTACACCGCCCAGCGTGAGTTCTGCCTCAAGACGCCGGGCCTCAAGGACGACCCGCTGTTCAAGCTGGTTGCCATGATCTTCGAAACGGCGCCGGGCGTCCTCACCGAGCACGGCAAGACCAAAAACCCCTGGCCGAACGTCGATGCCCAGTCCGGCGTCATTCAGTGGTACTACGGCGTCAAGGAATGGGATTTCTACACCGTTCTGTTCGGCGTCGGCCGCGCCCTGGGCTGCATGGCCAACATCACCTGGGACCGCGGTCTGGGCTACGCCATCGAGCGGCCCAAGTCCGTTACCACCGCCATGTTGGAGAAGTGGGCCGCCGACGGTGGGCGCCAGTTGTCCTGATCCGATTTTCCATGAGATGAAGCAGAGGGGGGTGCGGCAGCGCATCCCCCTTTTTTTATTTTCACGCTTGCAAAACTGCAAAAATAAGGTATAAAAGGATAAGAATTGTCGTATTTGCCGGCACAGTGATTCAAAGACGGGAACAGCGGATATGACGGGGCCCGATGTCCCCGGGTTCTGTCCGTCCCGCATCCATCCCAGGGCCCATGTTGAACCGTTGGGCGAATACCGGTAACCCACTGCCTGGAAACAGGCATCAAAACAACACAGGAGGAATACCATCATGCCGAAGCTTCTTGAAATCTACAAATGCGAACATTGCGGCAATATCGTCGAGATCGTCCACGCCGGCGGCGCTCCGCTGCACTGCTGCGGCGAGCCGATGAAACAGTTGACGGAAAACACCGTTGATGCCGCCAAGGAAAAACATGTGCCGGTTATCGAAATCGGCGACGGCATCGTCAAGGTCACGGTAGGCAGCGTGCTCCATCCCATGGAGGAGAAACACTACATCGAGTGGATTGAACTTGTCGCCGACGGCAAGACCTACCGCCAGGCCCTCAAGCCGGGCGACGTGCCGACCGCCACGTTCAACATCACCGCCACCAGCCTGACGGCCCGTGAGCTGTGCAACCTGCACGGCCTCTGGTCTGCCCAGGCCTGATGCGGCAGCGGTAAAACATAAAAAAAACAAAGCCCGCCGGGGATTCCGACGGGCTTTTTTTCTCTCGGGAGCGCCACCATGAACAGGCAAACCGTCATGGCATGCCGCGCCGGATGCGCTGCCTGCTGCATAGCCCCTTCGATTTCCTCGCCGATCCCCGGCATGGGCGACGGCAAGCCGGCCGGGGTGCGTTGCGTGCAACTGACGCCCGACAACCGCTGCGGCCTCTTTGGCCGTCCCGAACGTCCTCCCGTCTGCACCCGCCTGCAGCCGAGCCTCGACATGTGCGGCCATGACGAACGGGAGGCGCTGGAGCTTCTGTCGCTGATGGAGCATGCCACTCGGCCGCCCCTCCCTTCACCCCGCGCCGTTGCGCGACCATGTCCATGACATGGCGCAATAATGCAGGGAGGTGGGCGCAACCACGCGCCGCCGCATCCCCCCCGGCTTTCTTCTGCCGTCCCGAGTTCCCGTCCCACCCTGGTACGCATCACCGGACACCCCGCCCATGAATTTTATTGACAGCGCGGGACAGAATGGTATTCAACAAGGCGTGGCGAGATGGCGCACGGAACGCGGCAACCATAACCGCGGCAGGGGGGACGAATGGAACGACAGGGTGAAATCACACATAGCGAGCTTTTCTGGGGGTTCACCCAAATCGCCCTGTCGGGGTTCGGCGGTGTCATGGCGTGGGCCCGTCGCGCTATCGTCGAAAAACGGGGGTGGCTCTCCTCCGAGGAATTCACCACCCTGTTCGGTCTGTGCCAGTTCATGCCCGGGCCGAACATCGCCAACCTCTCGGTCTGCATCGGGGCTCGCTTCCAGGGCGCCAGCGGCGCCGTCGTCTCGCTGCTCGGCCTGTTGTGCGGGCCGTTTGTCATCATCATCGCGCTCGGGGCGCTCTACGGCAGGTTTGGGGAGTTGCCCGCCATCCAGGCCATGCTGCGCGGCATCGCCGCCGTCGCGGCAGGCCTGATCCTGGCCATGGGGGTGCGGATGGCGGCCGACCTCCTGAAACGGCCGTTCCTGATGATTTTCAGCGCGGCGATCCTGGCGGCGGTGGTTTTTCTCCACTGGCCGCTGGTCATGGTCATGGTCGGCCTGGCCCCGGTCAGCATGTGGGTTGCGGCGCGCCGGTACTGCGGGTCGCCATGGGCATAATCCTCGAGATCATGCTCCAGTTCGGGATGCTCTCCCTGGTCGCCTTTGGCGGTGCCGGCGCGGTGCTGCCCGAATTGCACCGCTTGGCGGTGGTGACCCACCACTGGATGAACGACGCCACCTTTACCCACCTGGTGGCCATCTCCCAGGCCACGCCGGGGCCCAACGCGATTATCGCCACCCTGCTCGGCTGGCATGTGGCGGGACTGTCCGGCGCCCTGGCCGCCACGACGGCCATGTGCGGCCCTTCGAGCCTTTTGATCTACTTTTTCATGCGCTTTTGGGAGAAGCTCCACGGCACGCGCTGGCGGCTCATCATCCAGACCGGCATCTCCCCCCTGGCGATCGGCCTGGTGCTGGCAAGCGGCTGCATCGTCACCCGCGGAGCCGATGCGAGCTGGGGGGCCTACGGCCTCACGGCGGCAACCGTGCTGATCGTCCTGAACAGCCGGTGGAACCCGCTGTGGCTGATCGGGGCCGGTGCGCTGCTGGGACTGGCCGGCGTCGTCTGAGGGGGGCGGGCGCCCGCCACCTTTTTTGCGCTTCCTTTTCTTCCCGCCTCCCTTTACACCTGCCCGCGGCTCATGTATCATCATGCCATCATGAAACGCATCCTGACGTTTTACATAATCCGCGAGATCGCTTCGCTCTTCCTGCTCGGCATCGCGGTCTTCACTCTGATTCTGTTGATGGGGAGGCTGATCAAGCTGACCGACCTGGTCATCTCCCGCGGCGTGCCCATGGCGGATATCAGCCGGATGATCCTGTACCTGATGCCCTCGTTTCTGGTGTTCACGATCCCCATGGCCTTTCTTTTGGCGGTCTTGCTGGCCTTCGGCCGCCTTTCGGCCGATAACGAGATCACGGTGATGAAATCCGGCGGGCTCAGCCTGGTGCAGATCATGCCGCCGGTGCTGCTGTGCAGCGTGGTTGCCGTGCTGTTGACCCTTGGCGCCAGTATCGTCGGCGTTCCCTGGGGGAACAGCTCCTTCAAGCGTATCAGTTTCGAGATGCTGAAGCAGAACGTGGCGGTGACGATCCGCGAGAAGGTGTTCTGGGACGAGATCCCGGGCATCATCCTCTACACCGACCACTACGACGAAGAGAATCACACCCTCAAGGGGGTCATCATCCACGACGGCCGCGACCAGGCTCACCCCATGACCATCTTTGCCGCCAGCGGAAATGTCGGCTGTACGCCCAATCAGCAGGATATCTGCCTGGTGCTCAACAACGGCAGCATCCACGCGGCGGGCAAGGGGGAGGGGTACCGGCTGGTCCATTTCGGGGAGTACGCCATGACCGTGGCCGGTCCGGGCAAGGGGGGCGGCATCGGCCGCAACGAGCTGGATATGGGGATCGGCGAGTTGCGGCAGCAGATAGCCAACCCCGCAACGCCCCAGGCGACCCGCCTCAAGATGGCGGCCGAACTCCAGAGCCGTTTCGCCTTTCCGTTCGCCTCCCTGGTGTTTGCCGTCGTAGCCGTGCCGCTGGGCATCCAGAACCGTCGTTCGGGCAAATCGGCCGGGTTCTCCGTCAGCATCGCCATCCTGCTGGCCTACTATGTGCTCCTCTCGCTTTTGCGGACCCTGGCGGAACGGGGGACGCTGCCGGCGGAACTGGCGCTCTGGCTCCCCAATGCGATCTTTCTGGCCGTGGGATGGTATTTCCTGCGGATGGCCTCCCTGGAACGCAGTATCTGGACGGCCGTTCAGGATGCGCTCTTGACCCTGATCGGGAGGAGGAGCGCCGTCCGATGACGATCCTCTCCCGTTACATAGCAATGGCCTGGCTGCGTCTCCTGGCCCTCTGCCTGGGTAGTTTCGTGGCCGTGTACCTGGTCCTGGACATGATGGACAAGATACCGCGCTTCATCCGCGCCGGCGGTTCGGGGGTGGATATCCTGCGGTTCTTTGTCTGGAAACTGCCGGAAATGGTCGGCCAGACCGCCTCGTTTTCGATCCTGATGGCGACCCTGTTGACCCTGGGGATGTTCTCCCGCAACAGCGAGATCATCGCCATGCGCAGTTGCGGGATCAGTCTGCTGCGCATTTCGTTCCCCATGCTGTTTTTGGGGCTGGCGGCCAGCTTCGTGCTGCTGCTGAACGCCGAACTGGTGGTGCCCGGCAGCTACGAACGCATGGAGCGGATCGAGCGGGTCGATATCCGCAAGCAGGGCGTCAATGCGGTATTCAGGCGCAACAACATCTGGTTCCGTTCCGACAGCCAGATCCTCCAGGCTCACCTGTTCGACCCCCAGGCCAAGGTGCTGCGGGGGGTCACCCTCTGGAAACTGGACGCTTCCATGAACCCGACCAACCGTATCGATGCCGGATCGGCCGAATTTCACGACGGGCGCTGGACCCTGAAGGACGTGGTGACGAAGGATTTCAGCCAGGGACACGGGTATGTGGCCCAGCGGGCCCGCAGTATGGATGTGGCCCTGAATCTGAAACTGGACGATCTGCGTGTGCTGGACAACAATGCCGACAACCTGAGCTACCGGAAGCTCAAGGAGTATGCCGATAACCTGCAAAACGGCGGTTATCAGGCCTTCCGCTACCTGACCATGATGCACACCAAGCTCTCCGGGCCGTTTGCGGCCTTTGTGATGGTGATCCTGGGTATCCCCTTCGCCTTCAGGAACAGCCGTTCGGGCGGCGCGGCCCTCGGGATCGGGGCCAGCATCGGCATCGGTTTCGCCTATTTCGTGGTCAATGCCATGCTGCTCTCCTACGGCCGCAGCGGGGTCCTGCCCCCCTTGGTTGCGGCCTGGGGAGCCAATATCATCTTCTGCCTGGGCGGGGTATGGCTGGCCATGACCGTGAGGAATTGAGCCCGATCAAGCACGCATTCCGTCAGGGCGCGGCATGCGCCCCGTCAGTCCCCCTTCGACAGGTCGCGTATCCTGTCGCCGAACGTTGCAAGGAGGCCGTACATGAAAAACATCGCCGCTATCCTGGTCGTCGTGACGTGCTGTCTGGCAGGAAATACCGCCCTGTTTGCCGCCGAACGGCCGCAGCGCGTCATGAAACCGGCGGCCTCGACCCCGGATACGTCTCCCGCCATTCTCAGCATCATTCCGGCCCAGGCGGAGCCGGGGGGCAGGGTGACCATCTTCGGCGCCAATTTCGGCGGGCAGATCTCGGCCTTTCTCGGCAGTGTGGAGATACCGGCCAAGGTAACCGACGGCAGGCAGCTCGAATTCACCGTCCCCCCCTTGGATGCGGGGCTGTACGCCCTGTACCTCAAACGGGGCGACGGCGTTGTGGGGCGGGCCTACAACTTTTCCGTGCTTCCCCTGCGGCCGGTGCTGATCGCCCTTTCACCCGACAAGATCAGTTCCTGCGCCCAGGGGGGGGAGCGGGACGTGACCGCCGTGGGGCGGAATTTCGGCGAGACGACGTTCCTCTTCTTCGATAACGCCTCCATCAAGAGTCGGGTGCTTTCGCCCGAGGCCATCGCCTTCCGGGTGCCCCAGGTGACGGGGGGGCTGCACCAGATCATGGTGAAAAATTCACCCGAGAACGCCTCGGTGCAACTGGCGCTGGAGATCGAGACCAAGCCTGAAATCAGCCAGGTGACGCGGGGAAACGAGTACGTGAATTATTACGAATTGCTCATAGAGGGGAAAAACTTCCAACAGAACTCGGCCCTGTATGTGGACGGCCTGCGCATTGGCGGCAATAGCGGCCAGGATTCGGCGGCTCGGGAGAAAGTGATCTTTATCGACTGTACCAGACTCGTCTACCAGCGGTTTCCCTATTCGCCGGTCGCCAAGGATTTCCGCCTGCAGGTGGTGAATCCCGGGAACGAGGGGAGCCAGGTGATCAACGTCAGTGCGCCGTGATAGGGGAATGAAACTTTAAACTCGGAGGATGATATTGTTATGAACCTTGGAACCCCGCTGAAATCGGGCGCAATCAGACTGCTTCTGCTGGGATCGGGAGAACTGGGCAAGGAGGTCGCCATCGAGGCGCAACGTCTCGGCGTGGAGGTGATCGCCGTGGACCGTTACCCCCATGCCCCGGCCATGCAGGTGGCCCACAGAAGCCACGTCATCAGCATGCTGGATCGGGAGGCGCTGCGGCGGGTGGTGGCGGAGGAACGGCCCGACCTGATCGTGCCGGAGATCGAGGCCATCGACACCGCCTTTCTGCTGGAATTGGAGCAGGGGGGGCAGCGGGTGATCCCCACGGCGCGGGCGACGAACCTGACCATGAACCGGGAGGGGATTCGGCGCCTGGCGGCCGAAGAGTTGGGCCTGCCCACGGCACGCTACGCCTTTGCGAAAAGTGCTGCGGAGCTGCGCGTCAATGCCGCTGCCATCGGGTTCCCCTGCGTGGTGAAGCCGATCATGAGTTCGTCCGGCAAGGGGCAGAGCGTGGTGCGGTCTGCCTCGGACGTGGACGCCGCCTGGCGCTACGCCATGGAGGGGGCCCGCGGCGCTTCGGATACCGCCATCATCGAGGAGTTCATCCCGTTCGACTACGAGATCACCCTGCTGACCGTCCGCCACGCCGGCGGCACCTCGTTTTGCCCCCCCATCGGCCATGTGCAGATCAAGGGGGACTACCACGAATCGTGGCAGCCCATGGCCATGTCGGCGGCGGCCCTTGCCGAGGCGAGGCGTCAGGCGGCGGCGGTCACCGGCGCCCTGGGCGGTTACGGCATCTTCGGGGTGGAGTTGTTCGTCAGCGGCGACAAAGTCTGGTTCAGCGAGGTGTCCCCCCGCCCCCACGACACCGGCATGGTGACCATGGTCTCCCAGAACCTGAGCCAGTTTGAACTGCACGTGCGCGCCATACTCGGGCTGCCGGTGCCCGAGATTCTCAACCTGGCCCCCTCGGCCAGCCATGTGATCCTGGCGGAGGAAGGCCGGGACAACGTGCGTTTCGAGGGGCTTTCGGAGGCTCTCAGCGTTCCCGGCGCCAAACTGCGCCTCTTCGGCAAGCCGGATACCCGTCCCGGCCGGCGCATGGGGGTGGCCCTGGTTCAGGGGGCATCCACCGACGAGGCCCGAAGCCGGGCCGAGGCCAGCGCGCATTGCGTGCGTTTGGTGCCCCAGGGGTGATGCTAAATGCCAAAATAAGTTGCCACTGGGGCATGCGAGATATTAATCAGGTTATCAGAAGGGGAAATGACAATAAATGTTGTCACTCAAGTCTTGACGCCTGAGAGCACAGTGGGTTTACCGTTGTTGCGATTGGTTATGCGTTTTTCTTTCTTCTTATAACTGTTGTTGAACTCTCTAAATAGTTGATAAGTTCATCGTAATACTTTTTGCCCTTTTCAGTTAATTCCCAAATACCTCTTCCGGATTCTTCGGCTGATTTCACATATGAATAAATTTGCTTTGCTCTTTCTTTCGCCCAAGCGATGTCATGACGCCACCTTGGCACATCATGTGCGACCGTCTGGTGACAAATATTATCAGAAAATTCTTCTTCAAGAATTTTGTACATTTTTTCGTCGACTTCTCTCTTTTCGGCGACTCCGCCAAAAGAACCGATGACCAGTACAACAAATGGAATTAAACTGTCTTGTGTATATTTTTTGCCTTTTAATAACCTTCTGGCATATTCCATGAAGCTATTCTCCTTCAAAAAGGACACTATCTTAATGGTACGAGTATAAGTGTATTAGGGCTATTCTGGCGAACCTGCCCTGTGCCGTATTGAGCAACCTGGCCATTCTGAAGAATTATGGTGTAATCCGTTCGGTCCCAGGACCAGCCGCTAATCAACCGGTTCGAATAAAGTAGAGCCTCATACTCACCACTACGTTGGAATCCATCCGGGTTTCCGAGCTCTGAAATAACTTGCTGCTTGGACATTCCCTCTTGGATTCTTGTCCGGACAATTTCACCAGTTGCGCATCCACCCTGTAATAAAGCAAGTGCACCAAGTAGGGTTAAAATAAAGCTTCTCATACGACCTCCTGTAATTTTGTTGTATAACGTGGTGAGGCGCAGCGGGTTCACCGCTGCCGCCGATGGTTAGCCCTTATACTGGCCAACATCTAGATTAGACCGCATATTAGTCGTAATATGTTACGGGTGGCTATTCACTCGCAGCCAAATTTTCAACTATATATTAGCGCTTTACGATTAAAGTCCCGCGTCCGCTGTGGAATGATATACAGGTTTTTATTTTAAGAGTCTATCGCAATAATTTGGACAACCAACTACTCACATGCTCGATCACTTCGAATTGTCATTTCACAGTGATGGGTCTGGCTCGATTAATCTCCCCCTTGCATCTCTATTGTGACCATGGTAATATGGTCATAATATCACGGTGGAGGTGAAGCATGTCGCAAGCCGTATCAAAATCCCAGTTCAAGCCCCATTCCCTGGAGTATTTCCGCAAGATCGAGCAGTCCGGCGAGGAGTTGGTGATAACCGACCATGGCCGCCCGGTTCTCAAGGTTGTCCCCTACGTCGCGGATGGGGAGGAGTGCTTCCGGGGCCTGCGCAATACCGTCCTGAAATATGATGCCCCCTTGGAGCCGGTAGGGGGGGACGAGTGGGAGGCGCTTAGGTGATCGTGCTCGATACCCACGCCTTACTCTGGTGGGTCAATGACCCCGCAACCCTGAGCGAGCCTGCAAAAACGGCGATCGATGCTGCTGTGGAATCACGGTCGGTGCACGTATCCTGCATCAGCTCCTGGGAGATCGCCCTGTTGGTGGAGCGCGGCCGGCTGCGTCTGGCCCTGGATGTCCGCGACTGGCTCTGCCGTTGCGAGGCGCTTCCCTTTCTCACCTTTGTGGCGGTGAACAACGCCATTGCCGTCGAATCCGTGCGGCTTCCTGACTTCCCCCATGCCGATCCGGCCGACCGGATCATTGCCGCCACGGCCTTGTCACTCGGAGCGGCGCTCGTGACAAAGGACGATAAGCTGCGTAATTATCCCCACGTGAAGACGATCTGGTAACAGTAATAGGCATCGTTCAAATAGAAGGAGTAATCAGTGGCAAACAGGGATGACTTTACTGATAAAACAAAAAGGGTGTTGGCTGAGCGAGCAGGACAACAATGCTCCAATCCCAATTGTGGTCACAGCACAGCTGGGCCTTCTGATGCGGATAGCAAGAAATCAACTCTTCTTGGAAAGGCAGCTCACATCACAGCAGCTGCGGAAGGTGGGCCAAGATATGACGCCAAATTAACGTCAGAGGAACGAAAGTCTCCCGAAAACGGAATTTGGTTATGTGCCGAATGTGCTGATAGAGTTGATAAAAAAGAAAACGAACATCAATTCCCGGTGGAGCTTCTAAAACACTGGAAACAGTTTAATGAGTCAGTTACAGGAACGGATTATGCTTCTTTACAGGACAGAGCCCACTATCCTGTGCGAAAGTTAAGAATTGTTGATTTTGGTGGCGTTATCGGTGACATCACAATTAATTTTGGAGCACTGACGCTTTTCTATGGAACAAGTAAGTTAAACCAATCGGTTTGTGACCTGCTGAGGACATTTTCAGAAAGGGAGAAGTTTGAGCAGACACGTCAACCACGAAGTGGTGTCCGCTCCTGGAATTATGGGATTATACCAATTGTAGAAAAAATTAGCCTGGGCGTGACTGTCTTAACAAGTGAGCCAAGGTATTTTGCTGAAGCTGGAAAGCTTCATATTACTTTGTCTGATGCCAAAGATTTTGTAGTCCGTACCACTACTGACGATGTTGCAATTTTCGTAGGAGATGCTCCACTGCCAGTATTCTCTCCCGTACTGAATATAGTGACAATTAGGAAAAACTTTGAATCCGTGGTCTTTTCTGGAGATTCAGAAGAAGAATTCGACGACATCAGAGGGCTATCTACGTTCTTTGGCGTATCTGTAAAGGAGATTAGAGATTGCATTCAAGGCGTAGCAAGTGACATATCGCTTTTCAACTACAATTACAAGCTCGAAAACGAATCAAACTTATTGATAAAGTTAAGCCATAATAGAGACTTTTTACCGATAAGGGTTCTTTCAAGTGGCGAGCTGAAACGATTTATTCTTGATATGGCTATAAGGGTTGCAACTTACTCTTCTAGAGTGCGACCTACTGTGATGACAATTAACCAAAGCTATATTAGCTCCCTTGATGCAAGGGGATGGGCAGATTTCCTAGAGTGGGTTGAAAAATCTCGACCACCTTTCCAAGTAGTTGCAGACTGCTGTTATCGTCCATCCGAGGGCGATCTTTCCCGAGCGCTCTGCTATGACGCTGTTGGTACTGATATGGCTGTGACATCTTTCGGTTTGAGAACGTGGGCTGAATTCCAAAAAGCCGAGTCAGAAGGTGCTAAGGGAGTAATCTGAAGATACTAACTTGTGGCAAGACCGGACCCAAAACCGGCCCGGTCAGCCTTTTAATGGGTGACTCCAGACCCTGTATTGGCATATATTGTTATGCGTACTATTATACTCATAACTCGATAGTATAGGAGGTGAATTGTGCAAATCAACTACGATATACATTCCCCTCGACGACATGTGAACCTGACCGCAAACAGCGATCTCATCAATCTCGTCCGAAAAGAAAAGGGCAATTTGTCGGCAATATTGGAACAATCGATGATAACATTTCTCACTGAACGCGAGCTTATGCGATGGAAAGAAGAAAATAGAGCTTCATTTGAATCGTATAACCGCATGATTGAAGAACGGGGCACACTTTCTGATGATCTTGGCCACATGCTCTGATGGCACAGTTTGATGTATATCTGAACCCTGGGACTCGAACGGGCAAACAGGCTCCCTATCTCGTAGAAGTTCAAGGGCGCTTTGTTGATTCACTGGCAACGTGTGTTGTGATCCCGCTTGTGCGCAAGGAATATTTTATCGGCGCATCGGTGCTGAATCCGGTCATCATGGTAAACAACGTTGAATATTTTTTGTCGCCCGCCGAATTGATGTATGTTCTCAGAAGCATACTCGGAAAGCCCGCGGCATCGGTCCAAGCATATCGGTTAGAGATTATCGCAGCCATTGACCGTTTGCTGCTCTGACCCCTCCCGTGATCCCGACACCAAAAGACCTCCGGGGCGTTCCGCCCCGGAGGTCTTTCTCTTCGCACTATTCCCAAAAGGTACGGTTTAGCCTTGCCGCTTCCCCCACAGGGAGAGGAGCGCCGGCAGGAAGGCCAAAAACACCGCCACGCTGGCCGCCATGCCCAGGGACATGACCGCGCCGATGCTGAAGACCCCCTGGTGGTGGGCCACCATCAGGGCGCCGAAGCTGAACAGGATCGTCAGGGCGTTGAGGAACACGCCGATCCCGGCGCTGCGCGTGGCCACCTGGGCCGGGGTCTCGTTCCCCTGGCGGTAGCGGTTGATGATGTAAATGGCCGAGTCGATCCCCACTCCCAGAATCAGCGGCAGCACGATGATGTTGGCCGAGTTGAAACTGACCCCCGCCAGCCGCATCCCCCCCACCATGAAGAGTAATCCCACCGCCAGCGGCAAGGCACCCATGGCGGCGAACCTCACGCTCTTGAAGTTGATCAGCAGGATCACGGCGATACCGAGGAAGGCATAGGCAAAGGCCCTGAGGTAGGCGTCCCGCATGATGGTCAGGGATTCGTAGACCATGATCGGTTCGCCGGTGGCATGGGGGACGATGCCCTTGACCTGGGTGACGAATTCCTGGAGCGGCTCGTGCTCGAAGACCTCCTTTTTCGGGGCGACCTGGAGCAGCAACTGGCCGCTCTTACCCACGAAGCGTTGCTTCAGTTCCGTCGGCACGTCTGCCTCGACGACCGGCGACGCCTCCAGGCTCTCCTTCATCATGGTCAGCTTGACCGGCAGTTCGGCGAACATGCCCCCCTGAAACTCCCGCAGCATCCCCAGGGCGTTCTTGTCCTTTTCCTTCTCCAGCTTTGCGAAGAAGCCGTCCAGGGTCGTCAGAAAGGCGCCGACCGGCTTGGCCTCGGGCGCTTTTTTGGCCTCCAGCGCGGTCTTCAGCTTGCCCACCCGGTCGCGGAACCCTTCGAAGACCCTGGGCAGTTCCATGACCCGCAGGTTCTCCTCGTAGGGCACCGGTTTCACCTCCGCCAAGACCTGACGGAGCGCCGCCAGTTCGGCCAGCTTGGCCTGCTGGTCGTCCGGCACCAGGGCGGGCAGGCTGACCACGTGGTCCACGCTGGGGAGCTTTTCCAGCCGCTCGGTCAACTGCTTGGCCTCGGCGCGGTCCTTGGCGGTCACCACGGCGAAATAGCCGGAGTTCTCCTTGCTGCGCATCAGCTTGTAGGCGTATTCCACCGATTGCAGCCCCTTGGCCTGGAGGTTCATCAGGTTGTAGTCGAAGTGCATGGTCAGGGTGGGGTAGAGGCAGACGAGGGCCAGAAGCAGGGTCGCGCCGACGACCGTCCGCGGGTTGGTGAAGAGGGCGCGGAAGAAAGGCTTTTCGGCAAGGCCTGCCGGAGCCTGATCTTTGGGGACCTCGGTGTTGGGCTTCCTGAATCGTTCCAGCAGGATCAGCATGGAGGGGAGTACGGTGAAGGTGGTGATGACGCAGATCACGACCCCGCCGGCGGCGATGATGCCCAGTTCGGCAATGCCCTTGAAATCGGTGAAGGCGAAGGTGGCGAATGCCAGGGCCACGGTGGCGGCGGCCATGATGATGGAACGGATGTTGGCCCTGAGGCCGGTTTCGATGGCCGCCGGCCCGGAGGCGCCGTTTTTAAGCTCCTCCTGGTAGCGCAGGACCACCTGGATGCCGTACTCGATCCCCAGGCCGATGAGCATGATGGCGAAGACCATGGAGAGGATGTTGAGGTGCCCCACGGCGGCGGTGGCGAAGCCGAAGGAGAGGCAGATGCCCACGATCAGCGAGACCATGGCGCTGATCACGTTCAAGAGGCCGCGGAAGGCGAACAGCAGCAGGATCACCGTGAGGGAGAGGGAAAGAATGGTGGCGATCTCGATGTCCCGTTGGCTGGTGGCCATCTCCTCGTACTCAAGCACCGGCACGCCGGTCAGGCCGGCCGTGACCCCCTTGAACTCGGGGCGCTTCACCAGCTCGGCCAGGGCGGCGCGGGCCGCCTTGATCGGTTTTTCCGAGGCCACGAAGCTCGTCTCGTCCTTGACCGGCCGCATGGTGATGACCTGCTGCTTGCCGGCGCTTTCCAGGGCCGACGGCGTGCCGTCGCCGCCTCCCTTGAGGAACGCGTCCATGGACATGCCGCTCCCCTTGCCGTCAAAGGCCTTGAACCCCTTGTCCAGGGTGGCCAGCATAAAGGTCAGGCTCTCCAGCGCAGCCGGGTCGCCGGAGGCGAGGTAGCCGTCGATCTGGCCGGTCAGGCTGGTGAAGAGCGTCTGAACCGAGGGGGAGGCGGCCAGGTCCTTCAGCACCGGCGCGGCCATGGTCAGGGTGTGGCGCAGCCGCCGGATATCCTCCAACGGCATGAACAGCAGGCCGTTCTTGCGGAAGAAGGGGAGGCCGCCGGGGTAGAAGACATCGCGGAACAGGCCGGTCTCCCGGTTCAGACGCTGATAGAGCGCATCGGCGGCGCGGGTCGATTTCTCGGCATCGTCCGATTCGATGACCGCCACGATCTCTTCCTGATCGCCGAATTCCCGGCGGTAGGCCTGGTAATCCATCTGAAAGGGGGCGTTCTTGGCCATCAGGTCGTCGCGGCCGGTCAGGAACTCCATGTTCTTTTTGGTGTAGATGACCGAACAGACGGAAAGCAGCAGGGCCAACGCCAGGATCAGGCGCGGGCGTTTGGCGACGAAGGCGAACAGACGGCTTGGTTTTGGTGTATCGGGCACACGGGGCTCCTTGGGCAAGTTTGCAACATTTCTGAATATACCGCCCAAGGGAAAAAGTCAATCAAAGGGGGAGTGTGGCGTGGATGGGTCAGTGCAGTTCCATGGCGGCCGGGGAGGGGAGGCCGAGACCGACCTGGATGGTCGTCCGGGCCGGTCCGCCGATGCGGGCGTATCCCAGGGTGAACGTCGTATCCTCCAGCGCCTCGATCACCACCGTGCCGGGAGCGCTGACGGTAAAGGTCTCTCCCGGCCCCAGAACATAATCGCGCGGGTCGTCGTAACGGGTCAGCCATACGCTTCCGCGGTCCATGCGCAGGGAACAACCCGCGGGGGCGGCGGTGACCGCGGCTGTTTCGCCCTTTTTCAGCAGATAGTCCATAGGTGGCTCCTGTTCAGGTACAATCGTTAAAAACGCTCACGATAGGCGCGGGGCGTGATCCCAAGGCACCGCTGGAAGGTGCGCCGCAACTGCTCGGCGCTGCTGAAGCCGCTCTCCAGCGCAACCGTCTCCATGGGATGATTCGTTTCCTCCAGGAGGTGCTTGACCCGTTCGATCCGTAGCCGGTCCAGATATTTCAACGGCGTCATGCCGGTCTCCCGGAGGAACACCCGGGCAAAATTGCGGGGGCTCATGGCAGCCCTGCCCGCCAGATCCTCAACCGTGATATTCCGATGGGCATTTTCCTCAAGCCAGGCCAGAAGCGGCGCCAGCGGCCCGCCCGTGACCATCTGGGAACGGAGGTGGCTGCTGAACTGGCTCTGCCCGCCCGGCCGCTTGAGGTAGAGGACGAGGCGGCGGGCGATTGCCAGGGCCAGCTTCCGGCCGTAATCCTCCTCCACCAGGGCGAGGGCCAGGTCGATCCCGGCCGTAATGCCCGCGGAGGTGGCTATGGAGCCGTCCCTGACATAGATCGCATCGGGTTCCACGGTTACCTCCGGGTACTCCCGGGCCATGCGGTCCACATCCATCCAGTGGGTCGTGACCCGCCGGCCGTTCAGGAGACCCGCTTCCGCGAGGAGGAAAGCGCCGGTGCAGACCGAGACCAGACGCCGGGCCCGTCCTCCCGTCTCTTGCAGCCAGTGGATCAACTCCCGGTTTGCCATGGCGCGGCCGAGGGGCTCGTCCGGGCTCCCCACCACGAGCAGGGTGTCGATAGGGGCGGCAATGTCGCGCCATGCCGCGTCGGCCACCAGTTGCACCCCCGCGGAGGTCGTAACTGCCCCCCGCTTCTCTGCCGCAATGATGGCCCGGTAACCGGCGGGCGCCGCCTGCTCCCGCAACGTCCTGTTCACCACCCCGAATACCGCGGTCGGGCCGGTTGCATCCAGGAGTTCGCACCCCTCATGCGTGACCACGACGACGGTGCGCGGTTCGACGGTCCCGCTCCTGCCATTCGCTTCTTGGTTGTGTCGATTCATGGCGTGCATCTTTTCACAAATAGCCCGAAGGCACAATGACAACAAACAGGCGTTTTCTGCCATGTGCCCCGGCTGCCGTGATCGCGGCACGGGACAACGGGATTGATAAATGGTGCCGAAGCCGGTATTCTTGACGACGGAGTGGAGACCTCATGAGCAATTCCCTGTCCTATGAACCCCTTGTCCACGGTTTCAGCCTCGGCGCCAGCCTGATCATCGCCATCGGCAGCCAGAACGCCTTTGTCCTGCGCCAGGGGCTGCGCCGCGAGTACGTCTTTACCGTAAGCACCATCTGCTTTCTGTGCGATATGGTTCTGATCGCGCTGGGGGCCGGCGGTTTCGGCACGGTCGTCGCCTCGTCGCCGCGACTGCTCGTGTGTGCCCTGTGGGGAGGGGCCGCTTTCCTCTTGTGCTACGGTATCCGTTCCTTTCGGTCGGCAGTCAGGCCGGAGGCGTTGGCGGTCGATGGAGAAAGCGCGGCGGCTGGGGAAGGCCTTGCGGCGGTAGTGACGACCACGCTGGCCCTCAGCCTTCTGAATCCGCACGTCTACCTGGACACGGTCCTGCTGCTGGGAAGCCTGGCGGCGCAATTCAGCGGGCATGCCCGGGGGCTCTTTGCCGTGGGGGCCATGGCGGCATCGCTTGTCTGGTTTTACGGCATCGGCTACGGCGCCAGGATCTTTGCACCGCTGTTTCGCAAGCCGGTTGCCTGGCGGGTTCTCGATATCCTGGTGGGGTGCACCATGTGGGGGATCGGCGTCAGCCTGATCTGGAAAAGGATGTTTCCGGGGTAACGGTGCGGCGGCAATTCCACCCCTACGAAAAAGCCCGGCATATGCCGGGCTTTTTCGTATTACCTGTGGTGCGCCATCATACCTTGCGTCCCTTGCGGCCGGCCTGAATCTTGCCGTGCGGGGTGATGACGTGGACATTGTGGTTGCCTGCACGGCGGAGCATCATTTCGTGTTTGCCGGGCATGGCCGCCTTCATCGTTTTCCGAGGCTTCGCGAACGGACCTTTGGTGTCTCTCATGGCCGCCACCTCCTTTGCATTCTTTTCCACCTACAGTATAACACGATTCAGGGACGTGGCAGGGAATCTCTTCCTGCGAGTTCGCCGGCCATCGGGAGCGCAAGCTGTTCGTCGCCTTTTCCGGCTGGAACGGCATGCTCCCGCACGGGCCGCCATCGGTGCGTATCACACCTTGTCCCGACGCTCCAGAAACATCTTGATCAGGTCGATGGGAACCGGGAAGATGGTGGTGGAGTTCTTTTCCGCGGCGATCTCCGTCAGGGTCTGGAGGTAACGCAGTTGCAGGGCGGTCGGCTCGGCGGCCAGGATCGTCGCCGCTTGGGCCAGTTTCTCCGATGCCTGCAATTCGCCCTCGGCGTGGATGATCTTGGCACGGCGCTCCCGCTCCGCCTCGGCCTGCTTGGCGATGGCCCGCTGCATCTCCTGGGGCAGGTCGATGTTCTTTACCTCCACGTTGGCCACCTTGACCCCCCACGGCCCGGTATGGCGGTCGAGAATCTCCTGCAACTCCTTGTTGATCTTCTCCCGGTTGGCCAGGAGTTCATCCAGATCCACCTGTCCCAGCACGCTCCGCAGGGTGGTCTGGGACAACTGGCTGGTGGCGTACAGGTAGTTTTCCACATCCACGACCGCCCGCTGGGGTTCCATGACCCGGAAGTAGATGACCGCCGATACCTTGACCGTGACGTTGTCGTGGGTGATCACGTCCTGAGGGGGGACATCCATGACCACGGTGCGCAGCGTCACCCGCACCAGACGGTCGATGCCCGGGATGATGAAGAAAAGGCCCGGTCCCCGCACCCCGGCCAGCCGGCCCAGGCGGAACAGCACGCCCCGCTCGTACTCGGGGAGGATGCGCACCGCGCTGGCAACGAACATGATGAAGAGGACCGCAACAAAAAGAACCGGGATGTAGTTGAACAGGTTGAACATGACAAGCCTCCGTTTTCATGTGAAGCGCCCCGCCGGGGCACCTCGCCCCTACAGCGTTTTCCTTACTTTGAGCCGCATGCCTTCCACCTTCTCCACCGCAACCTTTGACCCGGCGGCAATCGGCTGGTCGCTCCAGGCGTCCCAATACTCGCCGTTGACAAAGACCTTCCCCTCGGGGGCGATGGCGCTCTCGGCCCGCCCCTCCCGTTCCAGCAGCCCTTCCGCGCCGGTGGCTGGTTTCTGGCGATGGACGCGCAACGCCTTGGCGACGGCTACCGAGAAAAAACCGGCCGTGGCCAGCACCGTCACCAGGATCACGCTCCAGGAAACCCGCAGGTAGGGTTCCGGGGATTCGAACAGGAGCAGCGACCCGAACACCATGGCGATCATCCCGCCCACCGTCAGCATGCCGTGGGAGACGACCTTGATCTCGGCGATAAAGAGCACCAACGCCAGCAGGATGAGCAGTGCTCCTGCGTAGTTGACCGGCAGCGTCTGGAAGGCGAAGAAGGCCAGGATCAGGGAGATCCCCCCGATCACCCCGGGCAGGATCACGCCTGGATTGGACAATTCGAAGAACAGCCCCAGCATGCCGAGCATCATCAGGACATAGGCCACGTTGGGGTTACTGATGGCGTTCAGGATCTGCTCTCCCGGCCGCATCTCGGCCGAAACCGTCTCGGCCCCGGCCAAGCGCAGGGGCGCCTCCCGGCCGTCCCGCATAATGCTACGCCCCTCCATGCGGTGCAGCAAGTCGGCCCGGTCCCGGGCAATCAGGTCGATAACCTTGCTGGCCAGCGCCCGGTCGGCGCTCAGGGAGATGCTCTCCCGCACCATCCTGCGCGCCAGGGTCTCGTCGCGGCCCCGTTTGCGGGCGATCCCTTCCGCATAGGCCTCGGCATCGTTGAGCACCTTCTCCTCCATGGTCTTGTCGGGCTTCTCGCCCAAGGAAACCGGGTGGGCCGCGCCGATGTTGGTGCCGGGAGACATGGCGCACACATCCGCCGCCAGGCAGATGATGGCTCCGGCCGATGCGGCGCGGGCGCCCGGGGGGGCCACATAGACCGCCAGCGGCACCGGACTGGTGAAGATGTCCTTGACGATCTCCCGCATGGCGGTATCCAGGCCGCCGGGGGTGTCAAGTTCCACCAGCACCAGGCTGTCTCCGCTCCGGGCCGCCTCATTCAGGGTGCGATGGAGAAACTGGGCCGTCACCGGGGTGATCGGATCGCGGATGGTTACGACCCTGACCCTGGCCCGTTCGGCGGCCGACGCGGTTACGCACACAAGCAGGCATAGAAGGATACAGAGGCTGAAGCGCATGGGTTCCCCCTCTCTTACCGTAAGTATACCCCATTATGGCGATGGTGTAAGGTCGGTGGGGGCATAACCGCGCAGATGGGCGGACGCGGCACGGTGCCGGCCATAAAACGGGGGGGGATTTCAGGGGAGGCGGGCGTTCACAGGTGGAGTTCCGGCTTGAGATGGGCGGGGGTAAAACTGGCGGCAATCTGCCATCCCTTGCCTCTGTTCAGGACCGGCGCGAGTTTGCAGGCGATGTAGCCGATCAGTTGGGCTTCCTTCGGCAGTTCCGTGGCGATCCTGACGATGCGGAAAGCCACCAGGTCCCCGACCTCCGGGTAGCCCGGAGCATCGGCCATCGTGCAGCCCCATATTTCCCGGGTCCCATCGGGCTCGGCCAGACGAAGGCGGAAATACCGTTCTCCCTCGCCGCCGCGCCGCCCCACGTCCACTACCAGCGCCGGAATCAACGCATTCAGCAGCAGGCGGTACCCCATGGTGCAGGCATGGGCAAAGGCGGCCTCGTTATCCCGGAAGCTCACCACTGGCTCTTGCTTTCTGCGAAACCAATCGAACATGGAATCACCTTACCCCTGAATCCGTGGCGCCTGAACGGCTCCTCTCGCTTACCATGCCTCAGTCCTGGCATTGCCCGCGTCTCCACCACCATAGCGGAGGACGCACGGCAAAGCGGGCATGATACTGCATGGGCGGCGTTGGACTCCGGCATGACGCTCGCTCTGCCGTTCAGGCGTCACGGATTCAGGTTACAGATAGTCGTCCTTCTTGAGTCCGTACTTCTTGATCTTGCGGTAGATGGTGACCATGTTCATGCCCGCCTCGCGGGCCGCGGCGTCGATGTTGCCCCCATGTTTCTTCAGGAGGCCCGTGAGCAGGTCGGCCTCGAAACGTTCCAGGGCGGCGTTGAAGGGGAGCTCCCCCACCGTGGTTGCCGCCGCCGGGGGGATGCCGACCGGTTCGTGGCCGATCTCCACAAACTGGTCCAGGGTCTCGCGGGAGATAGACTCCTCGCCGACCATGGCCATACAGGCCTCGATCACGTTTTTCAACTGGCGGATGTTGCCGGGCCAGGCACAGGCGCACAGCGCCTGCATGGCCTCCTTGTCGAAACCTTTGACCAGCGTGTCGAACTTCTGATTTTGCAGGGTGATGAAGTGGGCCGCAAGGAGAGGGATGTCGTCGGTCCGCTCCCGTAGCGGCGGCAGATGGATATTGACCACGTTCAGCCGGTAGTAGAGGTCTTCCCGGAAGGCCCCGCTTTTGACCGCTTCTTTCAGGTCGGAATTGGTGGCCGACAGCACCCGCACATCCACCCGGGTGGGGGTGGTCTCCCCCAGGCGGTTGAATTCCTTTTCCTGCAAAAAGCGCAGCAGTGTCTTCTGCACGTTCATGGGCAGGTTGCCGACCTCGTCCAGGAAGAGGGTGCCGCCGTCGGCCGCCTCCAGGAGGCCGTGCCGGTTCTCCTTGGCGCCGGTGAAGGCCCCCTTCTTGTAGCCGAACAGCTCGCTCTCCAAGAGGGTTTCGGGCAGGGCACCGCAGTTGATGGCGATGAACTTGCGCTCGCGCCGAGGCGAGTTGTAATGGATGGCCTGGGCGATCAACTCCTTGCCGGTGCCGGATTCTCCGGTAATCAACACCGAGGTGTCGCGCACCGCCACCTTCTCGACCCGTTCCAGCACGCTTTTCAAGCCGCCCGAAGCGCCGATGATATTGTCGAAACAGAACTTGCCCTCCAGTTCGGCGCGCAGTTCCCGGTTTTCTTCCAGGAGCCGCGACTGTTGCAGGGCGTTCTTGACCCGGTAGATCAGCTCTTCCGGCTCGAACGGTTTGGTCAGCATGTCGTAGGCACCTTTGCGCAGGGCCTGGATCGACATGTCCACCGTGGCGTAGGCGGTGATCATGATCACCGGGATGTCCTTTTCCCTCTCCTTGGCCTTCTGGAGTACCTCAAGCCCGCTCATGCCGGGCATCTTGATGTCGGTGATGAGCAGGTCCCAGGCCCCGGGACGAAACTCTTCAAGCGCCTTGAGCGGCGACGTGTAGGCGCGGGCCAGGTAGCCGTTGTCCAGGAGCACCTGTTCCATCATGCGGCACAGGCCTTCTTCGTTGTCGATCAGGAGGATGCGTTTCTTGTCGGCCATCTTTACGTCGTTCCTTTGTTATGCCAGATACGAGAATCTGCCACGGAGACACAGAGACACAGAGAAAAAGCAAAAAACAAGGGTAAGCTGGATAGCCATGTAACGATTCAGCCAACAGTATGGGTTTAGGCTTTTTATCCCTTTCATCCTGTTCATCCCTGTAAAATGGGTTCTGTCTTTGACGCTCTCTGTGTCTCTGAGTCTCTGTGGCAGATTATTTGTTTAGAAATTTACAACTCGTCCCGCTCGATGGGCAGCGTTACGGTGACCGTGGTGCCCGTGTCCGGATCGCTTGCGATGCTGATCTCGCCGTGGTGCTGCTCGATGATCTGGCGGGTGATGGCCAGCCCCAGGCCGGTGCCGCGCTCCTTGGTGGTGTAGAACGGCTCGAAGATCTTCTCCAGATTTTCGGCCGGGATGCCGCAACCGCTGTCGCTGAATACCATGCGGACATGATCGGGGTCAACCGCTTCGGAGCGGATGGTGAGGGTGCCGCCGTCCGGCATGGCGCCGCCTGCGTTCAGGATCAGGTTGATGGCCACCTGGCGCATCTGGTCGCCGTCCAGATGGACCTTGGGCAGATCGGGGGCAAACTCGGTCCGAATCACCACACCGCGCATGTCGGTGTGGTTGGCGGCGAAATCCGCAATCTGCGCCAGGAGGTCGTTCAGGTCAACCGGCTCCAGGCTCGGCCGGGGGGTCCGGGCATAGGAGAGCAGGTCCTGGACGATCTTCTTGCAGCGCTTGCTTTCACGCTTGATCTCGTGGATGTATTTGTAGTTCGGGTCGTCCTCGGCCATCTTGCCTTCCAGGTAACCGGCATAGCCAAGGATCACGCCCAGGGGGTTGTTGATCTCGTGGGCCACTCCCGATGACAGGATGCCCAGGGAGGCCATCTTGCCGTGTTGGGCAAGGCTTGCCTCCATCTCCTTGTTGCGACGGATTATGTCGGTCATGCGGTTGAACACCCCGGCCAGTTCGGCCAGTTCGTCCTCCCCTTCAACCACCATCTTTTCCTCAAGGTTACCCCGTTTGACGCGCCGTATGACATCGATCATATGGGTGATGGGGCTGGTGATGATGGTCGAGGCCCGAAAGACCAGGACCACGGCGAATAGCCCCACCAGCAGGCTGAGGAGCACCATGCTGATCAGGATGCGGTCCTTGATCTTGTTGGCCTCGTGGTAAAACTCATCCTCATAGGAACCGACCGCCACGATCCAGTCCCAAGGCTTGAAATACTCGTAACGCACGATCTTCATGCGCGGTTCGCTGTTGCTGACATTCTGCCAGGGATAACGGATCCAGCCGCTCTTCTTCCCGCACATCTCGCGGATAAAGGGGAAGCCGCTGGAGTCGCGGGCATCGAGAAAATTCCTGCCCTCCGAGTCGGGATGGATGGTGAAATTGCCTGTGCTGTCCATGCAGAAGATGTAGCCGGTGGAACCCACCTTCTTTGCCTTGATCTTTTCCTTCAGTTCGGCAAAGGACTTGCGCTCGAAGGCCGCTTCGTCGTAGGTCTCTTCCAGATAGCCGCCGGTGGCGATGATCCAGTCCCATTCCCGGAAGTAACGGTAGGCGACGATCTTCTTGCGGGGATATTTGTCGCCCAGGACGGCGTTGCGCCAGGGGTAGATGATGAACAGCACCTCACCCGGCTTGGAGCGCCGGGCGGTTTCGCACATCTCGCGGATGAAGTAGCGTCCGTTTTCATCCTGTTCGTTGTAGACGTTCTCCCCTTCGCGGGCGATGTGCACCTTCAGGTCGCCGCGGCTGGTCATGGCATAGATGTAGCCGGTCTCCCCCACGTTGACCTTTTTCAGCGCGTCGCGCGCCTCCCGCTTGGCGGTGGTCAGGTCGAACCGCCCCTGTTTGTACTGCTTGTGTTCGGATTCGACCAGGTTATAGGAGAGGTTGGTGAGGGTTGCCAGTTCGCTGTTGAAGTTCTTGATCTTGTCCTGTTTGTAGACCTGGAACTGCTGGTAATGGGAATTGAGCAGGTCGATGGTAAAGGCGGTGATGTGCTGCAGGTCGTCCTTGCTGGTCTGGGTGACCCCCAGGTACGCCTGATGGTTGGCAATAGAGCCGATGACCCCGGCAACGATAAAGATCGGGCCGATCACCAGCGGCAGTACCAGCGCCAATAACTTCCAGCGCAGCTTGAATTTGCTGAGGAATTCCATCATCACGCCTTTAAAGGTGTATACGGCATCCGCTTCCATGATATAATCGAAACCCGCCGGTAAATCAAGCGATGATGCTTGAGATATCATTTGTTTATGATATAGTCCCGCGTGAAAAATTACTATCGTCCAATTAAACCGACCTGTTCGTAGAGAAATATGCCTGAACCCATAATGACAATACTCGTCATTGATGACGAACCGATGGTCCGCGAGTCGCTTGCCAGCTGTCTCGAAGACCAGGGCTATGCCGTGCTCCTGGCTCCCGACGGCCGCGAGGGGGTCGAAATCTGTTGCCGGCAGCGGCCATCCTTGGTCTTTACCGATCTCCGCATGCCGGTCATGGATGGTTTCGAGGTGGTGGAGCGGCTGACGCGGGAATTCCCCGAGATTCCGACCATCGCAATGTCCGGCGTGGGAAACGTCGATGAAGCCATCCGAGCCATACACCTTGGCGCCTGGGCATATATCACCAAGCCGGTCACGAACCTGGATGAAATCACGATCACCATCGCGCGCGTGCTTGAACGTGCCCGCCTGGTACGGGAAAACCTGGAATACCGCCACCGCCTCGAACAACTCGTGGAGGAACGGACCCGGCAACTCAAGGAAAGCGAGCAGCGTTTTTATCAATTCTTTTTTCAACATGATGACGCCATCATCCTGTGTCGGCTCCCGGAGCTGGTCATCCTCGATGCGAACCCTGCCTCGTCCAAGCTGTTCGGATACCCCTCCCAGGAGATACTTGACCGAAAGTTCCCGCTCTTCTTCGCAACGGCGGAACAGGGGGATGTCATAGCGGGCCTGACGCATCTGACCGGAGAATCGTTTTTTCTGAGGGAGCACCTCCCGGCAAAAGACTGCGCAGGTGCGGAATTGATCGTATCCCTGAAAGCGTGGTCCATAACCCTCGGCAATGAGACCGTGCTCTACTGCTCGTTGCGTAATGCAACCGAAAAAATCATGCTCGAAAAGCGGTTGCAGGACTCCCAGACGCGCCTGATCCAGGCGCACAAACTGGCATCCATCGGCATGCTGGCCTCGGGGATCGCCCACGAGATAAATAACCCCAACAACCTGATCGCTTTCAATACCGACCTGTTGGCCGAGGTCTGGCGAGACTCCCTGCCGGTCCTTGCCGATTACTCCCGAGTCCATCCCGGTTTTACCCTGGGGGGACTTCCTTTCGGGGAGGTCCCCGCCACAGCCGACCGTCTCTTCAAAGGCCTTGCCGACGGTTCCCGCCGCATCGACGCCATTGTGGGGCAGCTTAAACAATACTCCCGTCCCTGTGCGGCGGGGGGCGCAGGAGGGTGCGACATCAACCGGGCGGTCACCAGTGCCGTTACGCTGCTGGATCATCAAATAAAGCGCCTGACCGACCGGTTCGAGCTCGAGCTGGCTCCCAATCTCCCCCCGGTGCGCGGATTTTCGCAACAGATCGAACAGGTTCTGATCAATCTGATCAGCAATGCCCTGCAGGCCCTGTCGGGACGCGAACGGGGGATCGTGGTCAGTACGGCCGGGGATGGGGATCGCGGCGGGGGGATGATAACCATTGCCGACGAGGGGGTGGGGATGACCCGCGAAACCCTCGCGCGCCTCACGGAACCGTTTTTTTCCACCAGACACGAGTTCGGCGGAACCGGGCTGGGACTCTCCATAAGCGACTCGATCCTGAGGGAGCTCGGTGGTACCCTGCGTTTCGAGAGTGAAGAGGGAAAGGGCACCCGCGCCATCATCCATTTACCGCCCTGCGTCGTGCAGGGGCAGGGGGCAATCCCATGAAAACTCCCGCCGAGGAACCTGCCATACTCCTGGTCGACGACGAAGAGGAGCTTCTGTTCAGCACCCGCCTGATCCTGCGCCGGGAAGGTTTTGCCAATGTCCTGACCCAGTCGGACAGCCGCCTGGTGGCGGCCATGCTCGACGCGCAACCGGTCGCCGTGTTGGTATTGGATATGACCATGCCCCATCTTTCCGGCCTTGATCTGCTCCGGCGGGTGAAGGAAACCCATCCGGGATTGCCGGTCGTGATGATGACGGCCGTCAATGACGTGGATACCGCGGTGACCTGCATGCAGGCCGGGGCGGACAACTACCTGGTCAAGCCGGTGGATCGCACCAGGCTGATCGCCACGGTCGGGACCTGCTACGACCTTGGCCGTACCCGCACGGAGCTGGATCGCCTGCGCCGCCAGCTGTCCGAAGGACAGCTGGAGAATGAGGCGGTTTTCCGCGACATCATCACGGCGTCGCCCCGCATGCGCAGCATTTTTTTCTATCTCGAGTCGGTGGCCCCTTCGCGCCAGCCGGTGCTGATTACCGGCGAAACCGGCACCGGCAAGGAGTTGGTCGCCCGCGCCATCCATGCCCTGAGCGGGGGAGGAGGGCCGTTTGTCGCTGTCAACCTGGCCGGCCTGGACGACACCATGTTCAGCGATACGCTTTTCGGCCACCAGCGGGGGGCCTTTACCGGCGCGGACCGGGCGCGGGAGGGGCTGGTCTGCCGGGCTGAGGCGGGAACGCTCTTTCTGGACGAGATCGGCGACCTGTCCCCCTCGTCCCAGGTCAAACTGCTGCGCTTGGTGCAAGAAGGGGAGTACCTGCCTTTGGGGGCCGATACGCCCCGCACCTGCGCGGCCCGGATTGTCGTTGCCACCCATGTTGATCTGAAGGCCGGCATGGAATCGGGCCGTTTTCGCTCCGACCTCTATTACCGCCTCTGCGCCCATCATGTGGCGCTTCCCCCCCTGCGGGAGCGGCCGGAGGATATCCCGCTCCTGCTGGAACATTTCCTCGATAATGCCGCCCGGATGCTCAACAAGGCTCGTCCGTCCGCCCCCCAGGAGTTGAGCCGCTATTTGGCCGCATATCGTTTCCCGGGCAATATCCGCGAACTTGAGGCCCTGGTACGGGATGCCGTGGCCCGGCACCCGGGCGGTATCCTCTCCCTGGAACCCTTTCTGGCCGCCATAAGCGGCGATCTTGCCCTTCCGCGGGATGAAGCGTCAAACGGGGAGCGCTGCCATACCTGTCTTTTAAAGGACCGTTTTCCCACGTTGAAGGGCGCCGAAGAATACCTGATAGCCGAAGCGTTGCGGCTGGCCGGCGGTAATCAGCGCCTGGCCGCCTCCTATCTCGGAATTACCCGCCAGGCCCTCAACAAACGCCTCTCCCGATCACCTGCGTAGCCCTTTCCCACGCCGCCCGAGCACCCGTTGTTACCCCGGCGACAATTATTGCAGCAGCAATTTTTGTCGTTCCCCGCAAACTCCCCTGTCTGCTGCGATCAACTCCGCTCTGCGGGCCGCCCTGTCAACTTGCGACGCAGGGGACGGCACGGCGGAGCCTTTATAATGCGTTGTAATGTTTAGCTAAATCTGGTTCACCTCCTTGGCATGTGTCATGCTTTTACCGGTGGAAGGGCAATGAATGGAAGCCGCAGAACATGTTCATTTTCGATGTTTGGTTGCCTATCAACGAATGTGCGGGGGGAACTGCCACAATGAAAAGCTACAAACACTGGGGAATCTTTTCCAAGATCATGAGCCTGTCGTTGCTGACCTGGGTGATGCTGGCTCTGGCGGCGACGTTTGCGCTGGTGCCGTATATCCGGGGACTGGTCATGGATGAGAAAAAGGATATGGTCCGCTTTCTGGTTGAGGAGGCGTCGACCGTCCTTGCCACCTATCAAAAGCAGGCCGAGGCGGGAATACTGACCCAGGAAGACGCCCGGAAACGGGCAGCCGCGGACATCAGGCAATTGCGCTACGACGGCAAGGAATACTTTTTCATCAGTGACCTCAACAATCGGCTGATAGCTCATCCGCTGCGCCCGGAAAACGAAGGCAAGGACATGAGTTCCTTCAAGGACGCCGACGGTAAGTTTATGTACCAGGACTTCACCAAAGCGGCGTTGAGCGACAAAGGTGGCGGGTTTGTCAGTTATCGCCAGATCAAGCCAACGGCGAGCAAGCCGCTGCCGAAGCTCAGCTACACCAAGCTTTTTACCCCGTGGGGCTGGGTGGTGGGAACCGGCATCTACATCGATGGTGTGGACGAGGATATGCGGCATGTGCAGTTCGGCATCTGGACGGGCCTTCTGGTGATCCTGGGGCTCAGCGTCCTTGTGGCCGCTTTGGTTTCCCGCTCCATCACCCGGCCGGTCAAGGAGGTGGTGGAAACCATCAAGGACATCGCCCAGGGCGAGGGGGACCTGACCAAGCGCCTGCCGATCAGCGGTAACAACGAGATCGGCGAACTGAGTGAGTGGTTCAACACCTTTGTGAACAAGCTGCACGGGATCATCTCCCAGGTATCGGGCAGCGCCCTTCAACTCTCCTCGTCCGCCAACGAGCTGCAATCGACTTCAAAGGCGATGTCGCAAAGCGTGGGGAATCTTTCGTCCCAATCCACCTCGCTGGCCACGGCCGGGGAAGAGATGTCGGCCACTTCCTCGGATATTGCCGGCAACTGCCATCATGCAGCCGCCAATGCCGGCGGCGCTTCGGGCAAGGCTGCCGAGGGCGCCGAGGTTGTGAACCAGTCCATTGAGGTCATGCAGGCCATTGCCGAGCGTGTCAAGAACGCCGCCGATACGGTCGAGACGCTGGGCAACCGCTCCGACCAGATCGGCACGATCGTGGGCACCATCGAAGATATTGCCGACCAGACCAACCTGCTGGCCCTGAATGCCGCCATCGAGGCGGCCCGCGCGGGGGAGCAGGGCCGCGGTTTCGCCGTTGTGGCCGACGAGGTGCGCGCCCTTGCGGAGCGTACGACCCGCGCCACCAAGGAAATCGGCGAGATGATCAAGGCGATCCAGAAGGAAACCCGGGAGGCGGTCCATACGATGGAGCAGAGTGTTGCCCAGGTTGAGCAGGGGAGCACCCATGCAGCCGACTCCGGCAGATCGTTGCAGGAGATCCTGGTAATCATCACTGATGTGACCGAACAAATCAGCCAGATCGCCACGGCTGCCGAAGAACAGACGGCCACGACCCGGGAGATCAGCCACAACGTACTGAGCCTGAATGAACTGGCGCACCATAACAGCGCCGCGATCCAGGAAACCGCTGCAACTGCCAACAATGTTTCGCAGCAGGCCGAGGAGTTGCAACGGCTCGTAAACCAGTTCAAGCTGTAGCACCGGTCCATCCATAATGCGAGCCCATCTGAACGAAGGTAAGGTTTGTCAAGTATCGCTGGAAGGCGAATGGACCGTTAATTCGGTTGCCGACCGGATCCCCTGGATCGCCCGGCAATCCCATCTGATTTCGGAGCAGGCCTTGCGCTTCAGCGAATTCTGTCCCGGTGTCAGGATAACCACCGAGATCGACCTGCGGGGCATCACGGCCCTGGACGAAAGTGGTCGCCGGATGTTGGCGATATGGCTGGGGCACCTTGACCATCGGGGGTTTAACCCGGTGATCAGGCCCGCGAATAGGGGCTTCTTCCGGGATGTGGAGTGGAAATCCACGCCGTCTGCCGCCGACGATTGAATTTGGGCAGGTAGATGAGCCTACGAAGGAGGCCGGCAGACGAGTAAGCAGCCCTTGTCAAGGCAGCGGGAAGTGCAGACGGCGGTCGTGGTGGTGAAATGACCCAACCGGTGAGTTTTCTGCTCAGTAACGAAGAGTATGGCGTTGAGGTCTTGAAGGTCCGCGGGGTCATCCGCATGCCCGACATCACCAGGATACCCACTACGCCGGACTACGTGGATGGCATCATCAACCTGCCCGGTACGGGCTCCATCCCACCGTAGCACGGGGGCTCT
Organism: Oryzomonas sagensis; assembly: GCF_008802355.1. Taxonomy (NCBI): domain Bacteria; kingdom Pseudomonadati; phylum Thermodesulfobacteriota; class Desulfuromonadia; order Geobacterales; family Geobacteraceae; genus Oryzomonas; species Oryzomonas sagensis. The sequence continues at coordinate 1,685,099 of NZ_VZRA01000001.1, forward strand.
GTAAAATATTTCGACAAGGGTGCCCTGATTACTTTACAAAGATGACCGTCGGGGTGAACGCCGCCCGGGGCGGGTCATGGTGTGTTTGGCCCATTTCCAACTTGATGCCGGATGGGAAATCTGCTAAAGGTGCATCCATAATAAGCTTTGTCCCTGACTTTATCCAAGAGAAACGGAGCCCTCGAATTCATGGCGGTAACATGCCATGTAGTCGAGGCTTTTTTGTAAATACTCCATTTCAGGTCCCCATTATCCCGCTTCCACGTAAGGATCAATTCTTGCATTGATTGCCGGTGCCGGACTCGTCTCCCTCGAAGGGGATGGGTGGCAAGAGGGAGCGCCGGTCTGTTGCTGGCGGTCGTGGGAGCGGTGTGTGTGCCCCGACACGCCTGTTGCCGTTTCCGGCGTTTGGCCGTTGGAAACCGCAATTAGGCGGAATCTGACCCCATGGGGCACACATGCTTTGTGGGGGCACCGGCGGATTGGTGCCGATTTTGAGGGGTTAGGAAACAGTATGAACGAGAATTTTTTTCAGACGGTTTTCGAGCAGGCGTCGGAAGGGATTGTCCTGATCGATGGTGCCAGCAGGTACCTGCTGGAGGCGAATAAGGCCTTTGCGGAACTGGTCGGCTATCCCGGGGAACAGTTGTTTTCCATGACCCTCAATGACGTTATCGACCTTTCTCCGGTAGGGGTCGAGAGGCTCTATAATCAGGCTCTCACCGGGAAAGACCCGTATGTCGGCGAGGTGAAATGCCGGCGGCAGGGCGGCGCCCTGATAGACGTGGAACTAAGGTTGAGCCTGATCCATTTTGGGGAAAAAGAACTTTTCTGCGCCTTCATACGTGACATCACCATGTACCGGCGGGTGGAAAAGGACCTCCTGGAAACGGCGGACAGGTTCCGGCAGGCGCTCTTTGCCGCGCCCCTTCCGATCATGATTCATGCCGAGGACGGCCTCGTGGTGGTGATCAACAGTGAATGGACCAAACAAACCGGCTATGCCTTCAAGGATATTCCCACGATCGATGCCTGGGTGAGGAAAGCCTTTGGCACCGACTCCGCTTCGATGTTCGAGAAGCTCGGTTTCCTGTATAAAACCAAGGCCGCCTGCACATATGAGGATCTGCCGGTGACCACCAGCACCGGCGAGAAACTCGTATGGAACTTCTGTTCCGCTCCCGCAGGCACCCTCCCCGATGAGCGCCGTCTGTTCATCACCATCGCCATGGACGTTACCGCGGGCAAGCGCACCGAAAACGACCTCACGGCCGCACTTCACGAAAAGGACAGCATGTTCAGGGAGGTCCACCTGCGGGCGAAGAACAATATGCAGGTCATTATGAGCCTGCTCAACCTGCAGTCGCGGTACATAAACAATCCCGATGCCCAGGAGTTTTTCAAGGAGAGCCAGGAACGGGTCCGGGCCATGGTGCTTATCCATGAGATGTTGTGCAACTCCGGTAATCCGGCCCGGATCGATTTCAACGACTATGCGCGGAGCCTGGTGGGGGGGATCATAGGCGCCTACAGCCCCGGCCAGAGTAATCTCCAGGTGGAAATGCGCATCAGCCGGATAGTCGTCAGCCTTGAAATAGCCGTGCCCTGCGGCCTTATTATCCACGAACTGGTTTCCAACAGCCTGAAACACGGCTTCCCGGACGTCAAAAACGGAATGATCAGCATCGATTTCGATTGCGACGAGGCGGGGTTATACACACTTGTGGTAGGCGACAACGGCATCGGCCTTCCCAGGGGGCTCGACATGGGGGCGCCGGCCACCCTTGGCCTGAGCCTGGTCACCACGCTGGCCAAACAGCTCCAGGGGGTCGTTGAGTTTATCGGCACCTCCGGAACGGTGTGTAAAATTTCATTCAGAGGATAGCCCCGGGAGGGGAAGCGCACATGTCCGGTAAGGTGAAAATACTGGTCGTTGAGGATCAGGCCGTTGTTGCGGAAGACCTCAAACAGACGTTGCAGGGGATGGGATACGACGTTCCCGCCGTGGTCTATTCCGGGGAATTCGTCCTCGATGCGGCGGCGGAGGAACGGCCCGATCTCATTCTGATGGACATCTCCCTCGGAAAAGGCGACGACGGCATCATGGTCGCCGAAAAGGTCCGCGCCCGTTTCGACATCCCGGTGATTTACCTCTCCTCCCATGCCGATGACGAAACGTTCCAACGTTCGCTCCTGACCGGCCCCTTTGCCTTCCTTTTAAAACCGTTCGATTCCCTGCGCCTTCGCCAGACCATCCAGATTGCGCTCGCCAAACATACGATAGAAAAGCAATTGAAGGAGAGCAGCGAGCAGTACCGCACCATTTTCGAGGTGAGCGGCAGCGCCATGATGATCGTGGACGAAAACGGCACCATCGCCATGGTCAACGAAGAGTTCGAACACCTGTCCGGTTACCCCAGGGAAGCGGTCGAATATCGGAAAGAGTGGTCGGACTTCTTTGTGATGGAACAGTTTGCCGCCAAAGAGATCCAGCAATGCCTGAAAGGGACGGCCAACGGAGCCGCTTCGTTGGATGCCGCCTCCCTGTTCATCGGCAATAACCAGCGTACCAGCCATGTCTGCACCAAGATCAAGAAGGTGCCCGGCACGGAGCGGTGCGTTGTGTCGCTGATCGACATTACCGAGATCAAGCGCGCCGAAGAGGAAATCCGCACCCTCAATGCCGAATTGATCAAGGTGAACACACTCCTGAAGGAAGAGGTCGCCGAACGCAGGAATTCGGAAAAACAGCTCCAGCATCAGGCGAGTCACGATGCCCTGACCGGCCTCCCCAACCGGGAACTGCTCTTCGACCGTCTGAAGCAGGCCCTGGCCTACGAGGACCGGCATAATAACCTGCTGGCTCTGATGATCCTCGATCTGGACAATTTCAAGACGGTCAACGATACGCTCGGCCACGTTGTCGGAGACATTCTCCTGAAGGACGTGGCCAAACGTCTCCAGCAGTGCATGCGGCAGTACGATACGGTCGCCCGGTTCGGCGGCGACGAATTCGTCATCGTCGTCAACGAGATGCCGGACATCCACGACATCGTAAAGTTTGCCGAAAAGGTGCGGGAGTTATTCCTGCGGCCGTTCTATATCCTGGATCAGCCCACCTATGTGACGACCAGCATCGGCATCTCCATCTACCCGCTCCAGAGCACCACCGTCGAAGGGTTGCTGAAAACGGCCGACATGGCCATGTATCAGGCCAAGAGTGAGGGGAAAAACTCGTTTCAGTTCTTCACCGAATCCATGAGCCTCAAGAGCGACGAGCGGGCCACCATGAAAAAGCGGCTCCGCTCGGCGTTGGAACGGGAAGAATTCCTGCCTCACTATCAGCCGCGCATCGACGCCACCACGGGAAAGATCACCGGGATGGAGGCGCTGATGCGCTGGCAGCCCAAGGGGGCACCCCTGGCCTTCCCCGTGGAATTTTTCCCCATGCTGGAAGAAAGCGGCCTGATCGTCCCGGCCGGCGAATGGCTGCTCGATAAGGTGTGCCGCCAGAACAAGATGTGGCAGGACCGGGGGATGGAGCCGCTCCGCGTGGCGGTAAACACGTCTGCCCGGCAGTTTCACCAGGACGACTTCACGGAAAAGGTCGCCCAGGCCCTTTCCGCTACCCGGCTCGATCCGCATTACCTCGAAATCGAGCTTCCGGAAAAGATCATCATGGACAATATCACCGAAAGCGTGCGGAAGCTGGGGGAGTTGCGGGAGATCGGCGTCAAGATTTCCCTCGACAATTTCGGCACGGGCTACTCATCGCTCAGCCACCTGAACCGGCTCCCCATCGACGAGTTGCAGATCGATAAGTCCCTGGTCAACAGCATTACCTTCGATCCGGGCGAGGCGGCGGTGGTCTCCGCCATCATAACCATGGGGCACAGCCTGGGTAAGAAGCTCGTGGCCGAAGGGGTTGAGTCGGAGGATCAATACCTGTTCCTTGCGCATCAACGGTGCGAAGAGATGCAGGGACACTACTTCAGCAGGCCGCTGCCGCCGGACGACTTTGAAAAGCTGGTGCGGCTGTTTCCCGTCCCGGCATGATGTAACCTTCTTATTTTACCGCATCAGTGCCTCTGTGGCCCTGCGGCATCTTCTCACCCGGTTAGCTGGTCACGAAGACGATGTTCCCCCCAAAGGCCTTTTCGAACAGGTCCTTTTTGGCATTGCCGCCGAAGATCTCCACCGAGATGTCCTCGGTTCCCAAGAGTTTCATCCGGTAATCACCCTCGGTGTGGAGAAGCTCCACCACCTCCACCAGGCCGCTCCGGCGCCGGTCAAGACCGTCGGCGAGGCGCAGGATGCCCCCCAGCCGGCAGACGGTCTGCCGATCCTTTTCCGACAGGCGCAGGAATTCCACATGCTTTTTCTTGGGGAGCGATTTGCGGTGATAGCGGGCGATCTGGGCGATCATCTCCCGCTCCTGGGGGGCAAACCCGAACAGGTCCGCATGGCGGATCAGGTGGTAGGAATGCTTGTGATGGCTGGTGTAGCTGATGAAGTAACCGATATCGTGCAGGTAGGCCGCGGCTTCGAGGAGCTTCCGTTCCGGCTTCTTCAGGCGGAACTCCTTGCTCAGGGAGTCGAACATGGCCAGCGCCATACCGGCCACATGACGGGAGTGGGGTTCGTCGAAGTGACAGGAACGGGCAAACTCCAGCACCGACCGGCGCCAGTTGCGTTGGCCCTGTTCCTCCGCCATAAGCCCGAGCCGCCTCATGCACCGGATGATCAACCCCTCGCGGATGCCGCGCTCGTTGACCAACAACGTGTTGGCACCGAAAAAACGCATCAGTTCGTCAACGACACCGAGACCGGCCACGATGATGTCGGCCCGATCGGGGTTCAGGCCCGGTATCGCCCGCCTCCCCTTGATGTCCCGCCGCATCAGCATGGCCAACAGGTGCACCAGTTCGGAGCGCAGGGTCTCGTAGCCGTGGACCGATGAATACTCCTGCCGCCGCATGTTCATGACCATGTAGCCCAGGGAGGTGATGGTGCCGCCGGAGCCGATGAAGGTCTGGACGGCGAGTTTCTGCCCGGAAAAGGCCCTCTTGAGTTCTGCCCGCACGTGGCGTTGAAACTTCTGGAAATCGGCCGTTCTGATCGGGTCGGTGGGGAAAAAACGCTCGGTCAGGACCACGGCCCCCAGGTCGAGGGAGTAGTACTCTTCGATATGATTGCCCAGGGCCGTGACGATCTCCACGCTGCCGCCGCCGATGTCGATCATGGCATACCGTTTGCCGTTCATCTCGAAGTTGTGCAGGGCGGATATGGCGGCCAACTCGGCCTCCTCTTCGCCGGAAATGACCCGAATCTCCCGGCCCAGTTCCCGGCTCAGGACCTCCACCAATTCGGGGCCGTTGGCTGCACTTCTGACGGCGCTGGTGGCCACCGCCTCGACCTCGGTCACCTTCAGGCCGTCGATCAGTTTGCGGATGCGGCTGATGGCCTCCACAGCCCGGGCAAAAGCCGCGGGAGAGACGGCTCCGGTCTTGCCGAGCTGTTCGCCGAGGCGCACCGTGGCCTTCTCGTCGTCCAGGACCATAAAGCGTCCCTGCTGCTCGGCTTCGACCACGATACAGCGGATGGAATTGGTGCCTATGTCGATGGCTGCCAGTCGTGTTTTTTTCATTACAGGCCTCTTACACCGAGAATTGGTAACGGATCGGGCGTTGTTCGAGCAGCAGGGCAAGGTGCTCGAGATGGTTCGCGGTCAGGCGTGCGACCAGGGCATCGAGCGCCGCTGCCCCGTCAGGGGCAAGGGGCGCTTCATGGGCGAAAGCCCCGAACACCCTCAGGTCGTTGAGGTCGCCGAGCAGTTGCTGATACTCTTTGAGCAGCTCCAGGGTCTCACGGTAATCCTGCGGAAATATCTCGGCAGCGATCTCCAGAAAATAGCGCCACCGTTTGACGGCTATCCGCAGCGCATGGCGGTTCTGCACGTTTTCCGTCACAAGCGCCCCCGGAAGGTGGCGGCAAATCTCTCCGTACAGGCGCAGGCCCTCTTCCGAAAAATATGCCGGGATGGAGGTCGGCGCCCCAGGCCTGTGTCGGCCGTCAGCCGGCTCCCGCACCCATGCGGCGTAGCGGTCGATCACTCGCTCCATCCTGGCCGTATCCAGTTTTTTCAAGAGCCTCCGAACCTTCAGAGCCTCGGATTCCCGCCTGGCGCGCAGATGGAGCAGCAGGGGGGCGAACGTGTCGCCTGTTCCCCGTTTGTCGGGGGCGTTTCGGGAGAAGAAGATGATCCCTTCGTCCAGGTTGCGCAGCTCGCCAATGCCGCGGGTCAGGCGCCGGATCGACGGACGGGCGCGGGGCGCCTCGTCGCCGGGGCACAAGGCCCCGAAAAAATCAAGCGCCGCCCTGAGCCGGCGTGTTGAAACCCGCAGGTCATGAACGGCGTCCACAGCGTCGCAGCGCAGGCAGGCCTCCCGGTTTTTGAGCAGGCCTTTCCAGCGCGCCCTGACAACGGCGGCGGCGCGTTCCCGGTAGTTTTCCCTGCTGTCGTCAGGCTCCGGCACGGATTATCCCCCATACTGCGGTATATCTGGACTCCTTAAGAATTCTAGCCCGTTTCGGCGGGATGGCAATCCGCCCCCTGCCGGAGGAAAACAGGGGTATTGTATGCAGTGGGCCGATTAATGCAAGTGTTACGGCACGCCGTCATGTTCTTGTAACAAAACCGTCTGCCAGAATCCGGCGCAGTCGCGCCGCCTCCTGTGGGGTAAGCTTCCGGTCCCGGTACACGGCTCCGGCATAGATGGCCGCGAATTCCCGCACCTTGTCGTTGCCGGTCTGCCCGGCGGTTTCGAAGAGTCCCTGGCTACCCGGTTGAATCCGCATGCCGCAATCGCGCTCGACCAAACGGTAGAAACGCCGCAACAGCCGCTCGTTACGCGATGTGAACAGCCACGGGCGGCGGCCAATGACGATCAGGGCGAAGACCAGGGCCAGGGACAGGAGCAGGTAGGGGAGGGCGGCCCGGGCCGTCGTGCCCGCCTGGAATTTTTGCAGGCGCTTGCCGGCGCTGCGGGCGATTTCCACCTGCTGTTCGAAGTCGTAGGTGACGATGGTGCGGTTCCAGGTATGATCGAGGGAGTCAAGGAGCAGGCGCAGCCTCGCCGTCAGGCTGCGCTGCTTTCCGCCTCCCCATACCTCGCCGGCGTTGCGGGCCAGGCTGCTGGGGTCCACCCGCAACCAGCCGCGGCCGTCCAGGTATGCCTCGACCCAGACATGGGCCATGTCGTCGCTCACCAGATAGTAGCCCCCCAGGTCATTGTAATCCCCGCCCAGGTAACCGCCCACCAGCCGCGCCGGGATGCCGGCGGCCCGCAGGAGCAGGGCGAAGGCGGAGGCAAAGAACTCGCAGTTCCCCTGTTTCTTTTCAAACAGGAACTGTTCCAGGGCGTGTTCGCCGGTGGGAAGGTCGCGCATGCTGTAACGGTAGTTGTTGTCGCGGAAATGCCGTTCCAATAGTTCCAGCCTGCGGGCGTCGTCGGTCCCCCGGCGCCTGATATCGCCCGCCAACTGTTTTACCCGCTCCGGGATGCCGGTGGGCAACCTCAGGTAGAAAGAGCGGTTAATGCCCCCTGCCGTCGGCAGGATACCCGAGGTTATTGATTCCGTCCGGTAGCCCAGGCGCCGGGTGATCGGCCCCGGATACTCGAAGGTGCCGTCCGCGGCGCCCCGCGCCCTGGGCAGGGCGATCATGGCTGGTGCATCCAGGCTGAAGAGGGTGCGGGAGGGGCCCGGCTCCGGGTAGACGACCTGGGCGATGCGCGCCCCTTGGTACAGCAGATGTTCCGGCGGCACGGCCGCATCCCGTACCCAGCGGTGTCCCTCCATGCGGTTGAAGACCGTGCCGCGCCAGTAGAGTTGTTGTTGCGGCTGCCGGGACATCTCGGCCCGGAAGGCTATGGTCCGCGACATCGCTACGGTGGCGCTGGCGCCGGGTTCGACCTTGTCGCTGAAACCGGAGGGGCGGGCTGCCGGGGCGGCCATGATATTCCACAAAGGGATCTGGGTGCGGGGCAGGATCGGAAAGAAGAGCAGCAGGAGCGGCAACGAGGCCAGCGGCATCGCCACCCCGACGGCCAGTACCTGGCGCAGCTGGGGGCGGGGCAGGGCCATGCGGCCGTCCTGGGCGTGAAAAGTGAGGAGAACCAGTGATACCGCCACCAGCACCAGCATGAGGGTCAGGTAGAGCAGGAAGAGGGGACTGAGGTCGAACAGGGAGGATGAGGCCAGGCAGAACAGGGACAAGGCCGCAATCTGCAGATGGTGGCGCACGCTCTTCCCGCCGCACAACCTGACCGCCAGCATGATGGCCAGCGCGCTCACCACCGGCTGGACCGGGTTGGCGCGGCTGAACTGGAATGCATAGTAGAGGAACACCGGCAGAACGGCCAGGTTGAACTGCCAGGTTTTGAGGGGCCAGACGCCCCGGCGGTCCTGCCAGATGCCGGCCAGCAAGCCTGCCGCCAGGGCCATGCGCGGTGGTGCGGTCAGCCAGGGGAAGAGCGGCACGATCCCGCACAGGGCGATGGCGTAGGAGAGAACGGCTGTGAGCGAACTAATCGCGACCATAGAGGGCAAGCTCCGCCAGCAGTTTCATGCCGTGGTGCCGGCCGATTTCGGCCGGGATGACCTTTCCGTTGCACCTGAGCCCGACCGGCCGCAGCCCTACCCAGCGCCTGACCAGCCAGGCCGCGCGGGAGATGCGCTGCTCCACTCCCTGCCCCGGCAAGGAGTCGAGATCGATGACCAGGGGCGCCGCCGTCTGCCGGCCGAACTCCTTGACCAGCAACTCCTCGCTGCGGGCGGAGAGTTTCCAGTGAATCATCCGCAACGGCTCACGGCCGGAGTAGGTCGCGATCCGTTCCAGTTCGCCGTCCAGGCCCCGATCCTGCCGGGAGTTGCTGCCCTGGCGTTGCGCCTCGTCGCCGTCGCCGACCGTCACGCCGGCCTGCAGCCGGGGAAAGACGATAAAACGGCAAGCCGTTGCGAATGTCCAGTAGCGGGTGAAGAAGTTCACCGGAAAGGCGGAGCTTATGGTGATCCGGTCGATGGCGGCGTGTCCCCGGTGGGGGAACGTGAGCGGTACGCTCCCCTCGGCCGATGTGCCGCAGCCGATCAGGGGGAAGGTAATCCCTTGGCCGCCGGGGCATTCCAGGCGGATCAGGAAGGAGGTGCTGTGCCGTTTGGTGTTGTGGATGCGCAGGCGGAAGGGGGCGGCGGTTTCGGCGAAGATCTCGGCCGGCGGGACTATTTCGGGGACGAGTCCCTTGATGTTGCGCATGCCGGCATACCCGGTGACCGACATGAACGCCAGCAGCCCCGAAACCACCAGAAAGAGCAGGTTGTTGCCGGTGTTGACGGCCGAGAAGCCCAAAAGGAGGGTGATGGCGATGTAGAGCGCCCCCGCCTTGCTGATCTTCAGGCCAAAGGAAGCGCTATGGCGGCGATGAGTGCCCGTAGCAATTCTCCCCTGTCGACGGTTTCCTGATCGGGCCGCATGACCAGGCGGTGAGCGCAGACCGGGACTGCAATCCCCTTGACGTCGTCCGGCGCCACGTAATCGCGCCCCTCCAGAAAAGCTGCCGCACGGGCAGCCTGGGCAAGGCTGATGGCGGCCCGGGTGGAGAGGCCGGTCTGGATCATGCCGTGGCTGCGGGTGGCCGCCACCAGGGCGTAGATATAGCCGACCACCTTGTCCGAGAGGTAGATGCCGGTTTCGACGCACCGGCGCGCGGCCAGGATGTCGGCAGTCGAGGCGACCGGCGTCATGCCGCCGATCCGCTCGCGGATGCCGCCTCCGGCGATGATGCCCTTTTCCAGGTGTTCCGGGGGGTAGCCGATGCCGGTGCAGATCAGGAAACGGTCGAGTTGGGATTCGGGCAAGGGGAACGTGCCGCTCTGGTCGGAGGGGTTCTGGGTGGCGAACACCATGAAGGGGTCGGGCAGGTGGTGTGTCGTTCCCTCTACCGTCACCCGCCGTTCTTCCATGGCCTCCAGCATGGCGCTCTGGGTGCGCGGCATGGCACGGTTGATCTCGTCGAGGAGGACGATGTTGTTGAAGATCGGCCCCGGCAGGAAGGCGAAATGCCCTTCTTCCCGGTTGAATACCGACAGGCCGGTGATGTCCGAAGGGAGCAGGTCGCTGGTGCACTGCACCCTGCCGAAGGAGAGGCCGCTAATACCGGCCAGGGCCAGGGCGATGGTCGTCTTGCCCAGGCCGGGCAGGTCCTCGATCAGGATATGCCCGCCGGTCAGGAGGGCGACCATGGAAAGGCGCAACACCTCTTCCTTGCCGTGGAGATAATCACGGCTCAAGGTGTCGAGCATGGTTGTCATGGTACGGTTATGGTCGGGTAGCGCCACGTTCTGTCCTTTTATGAATGCTGCCGGGGAAGGATGGAGCAAGAGGTAGCTTTTGCTGATAGACAGTTTACCACAGGTGCGCGTAAAAGTGCATTCGGATAGCCGTGTGATGTGGAATGTTCGTATCCACGGTGGGGGAGGGCAGGCACACGGTCTACCCTGCAAACACGAAACGGGAGATGGCGTCTCCCGTTTCGTGTTTGCAGCCATATTCCCTAACAACCGGACGGTGGGGGTGATGACCCGACCGACCGCTGCTTTCCTGCTACGAAAGCTTGAACTGTCCCACGAGCCGTTTCAGGTCGTGGGCAAGATCCGCCAGTTGGTTGGCTGCGGCGGCTGATTGCTGCGCCCCGTCCGCCGCCCCCTGGACGACGTTGGTGACCCGCTGGATATTGCAGCTGATCTCACTGGTGGTTGCCGTCTGCTGCTCGGCGGCGGTAGCGATCTGGTTGACCTGAGTCACGACGGCGCGGATCTGTTCGATGATTTCAAAGATCGCCTCTCCCGAACTGGCGGCCTCTTCGGTTCCGGCCTCCACTTCTTTAACGCCTTCTTCCATGGTGGCGACCGCACTCTTGGTCTCGCTTTGAATCGCCTTGATCATTTTGCCGATCTCGTGGGTGGCCTTGGTGGTCCGCTCCGCCAGGGCGCGGACCTCATCGGCGACAACGGCGAAACCGCGTCCCTGTTCCCCGGCCCGGGCCGCTTCGATGGCGGCGTTCAGCGCCAGGAGGTTGGTTTGGTCGGCGATGTCCTCGATGGTGCCGACGATCTCCCCAATCTGGTCCGATCTGCTGCCCAACGATTCGATGGTCGTCGCCGATTCCCGCACCTTGTCGGCGATGCGGGCCATGACATCAATGGTTCTTGACACCACTTCGGCCCCGGCGGTAGCGGAATCGTTCGCCCTGTCGGATTCCTCCGCCGCTGCGGTGCAGTTCGTGGCGATATTGCTCGAAGTTGCCGCCATTTCCTCGCTGGCGGTGGCCACCGTGTCCGTCTGGCTGACCGCATCGTCGATGCCCGCGGTCATTGTCTGGGAGGTGGTGAGCAACTGGTCCGCGGAGGTCGACAGCGCCGCTGCGTTCTGGGCGATCTGGGTCATGATGTCGTGGATCTTGGAAATGAGTCTGTTGATCCCAACGGCAAGATGGCCGATCTCATCGTCGGACGACACCTGGATGACCGTGGTCAGGTCGCCGGCGCCGCTGGACAACTCGTCGACCTTTTGGGAAAATGCCAGGATATGTTTGATGATTGCCGCTCTCAGGAAGAGGAAGATCGTTCCGAGCAGGACGAAAAAGAACAGAACGCTGGTCAGGAAAAGGGTTATGGACGTCTCTTTGGCGCTGTCGTATCCCTCCTGGATGGAGGTTTTCAGGAGCATTCCCCCCAGAAATTTGGGGGCGGCGTCATGGCACTGTTTGCAGCGTTGCTCGTTCTCGAAGGGGATGGCGAGGTTGAGCGCTTTTACGCCGTTTTCTTCGGTTTTGAACTCGATGGTTTTGCCGAGTTCAAGCGCTTTTGCAATGGCGGGCTGCACCGCACCGTCTTTGGTTTCAGACTCCTTGGCGTGCTCGTCGTAGATCTTGAGGTCGAGAAACAGCTTCTTCTCTTTATTTTCACGGATGTACTTGTTGACCTCTTTCGAGTCGCCCTTCATCATGTAGTCGTCGATGTCTCTAATGAATATCGCCGCCAGGTTCCGCGTATTCTTCAACTGCAACTTCATGGTCGAGTTGGTTTGCTGCCAGATCGAAATCGCCATCATGGCTGCCAAGCCGCAGCCGAGTGAAATCCCAAGGATTGCCAATACCTTGAAAGCCAGTTTTTTTCTGAGCATTCCCTTACCCCTCTAACCGATATGTGTGCCGAAGGTGGAAACTATAGCTGATGGCCGTTCGGTAAGTCAAATGATGATAAAGTGTATACACTTATAATCGGTTGGAATGGCAAGTTTATTATAATTTAATGAGTTTGTCAGAACTTGATGTGCACGCCGATGCCCAGTGATTGGGGAGGCGTGCTTCTGTCGCTCGTGGGGGGATCATTGGTGAAGTGCAGATATTTGTAGTCAATGACGAGCGACGAATTGCCGCTCAGGTTGAAACTGACGCCGGCCTGGCCTGCCACGCCTGTTTTCAGTTTTGTGGGAGCGTCCGTGGCGGTTGCATCCTGGGGGAGGGCATAGGCCACGCCGGTTCCGATGTACGGGGTGACATTTTTCAGCAAACTGAAGCCGTATTTGGCGGTCAGCAGACCGGGGCTCTTGCCGGTCGTATCGGTGGCAACAGGCCGCAAGATGCCGTATCCCAACGAAAAACCGTCCTTCTCTTCGCCGGCGCAGCAAACGGCAGCTTTCACGATGGCAACACAGGCTAGGGTTGCCACCGCCAGGAACTTCTTTTGAAGCTTTACGCCTCGTATGTGGTTACCTGTTGTAATGTCCATTCTGGATTCTTTTGCTGAATGTTTTGAATGACCCTTTATGGGTGCCCGTCTCCGGCGCATGCATGGGATGTGACCAGATATAGGTGGATATTCTCCGTTCAATTGGCGATAAAAGCAACGCCAATATGTACACTCCCACAAACGCAGCGATGAATAATCCGAGCATCATGCCGGTCGCATAGATGAAGCTGAAGAAGACTGTCATACCCGCCATCCTTTCCGGGCGGTCCGGTTTGCCCTCTGACCCCATTATACGCCTGTTTCCGGCGATCGGCAGCGGTGATTTTTCGCAACGGCGTACCACCATCGGCAATGGCGTGGAGGCGGAATGCTGTGATCGGGTTATTGACATTGAGGATAAAGGTGGTATCTTTTATCCTTAACGGGGCCGCAGCAAACTACCGGGAGGCTAAAAATGCAGAGACCGGAACGTCATGATAGCAGCCGAGATCGAGACCATGGAGCGTTGCAGAAGGTGATGGCGATGGATGCCATTGTGCCCACCGGAGCCATGGGCGTGTTCACGCTTGGCGTCATACTCTTTGCCGGCCTCGTGGCCAGGATGTGGTGGGTTGCCCACAGTTGAGCAAACTCTCTCCGTCCGCCTTTTGCCGCTCGCAACGTAGAGGCTTGCGCTGATGGGGGTAGATTCATAATCCGTTCACGATGGAAATTGCCCATAAGGCACCCCGTAGCTATCCCTCCGTGCTACGGGGATTTTTTTGTCAAAATCAATAATTGGTGTCGCGCCCCAATGAACCGGTGGAACAACCCTGGCCCCCTCAAGCGCGTGCGGCCGCCACCGGTTGGGGGGGGGCGGCGCTGCCATGCCGATGCCCGCCCCGTGGGTAATCAGACGACCTCGCACACCTCGATGAGCCCCAGGTAGCGCATGCGTCGTGGTCCGGGCCGGTTGTCGTTCGCCGAGACAAGGGCGAATTCCCCCTCGTTTTCGTCCAACGGCTGCCCCTCCCTTTCGAATGCCACGATGGCCTTTTCGCCGACGACGGTATTAATGATCTCCTGCCAACTGAAGAGCGCCATATAACCGTCGTTGGCAGTGAGTTTCAGGTACAGCCTGTTCGGTGCATGATGCTCCGTTATGATTACGGACGCCTGTTCCAGGATATCCCGCAGCAATACCCCGCGATAGCTCTTGATGGCCCCCTTCTCCGTGCCGCTGCCGCAGATAATGGGCAGCGCCCCGATCTCCAGGGATGCCATCTTCCGGAGATCGGCAACGGTCAAGCAAAGAGGCCTCTCCACACGTCCTGTCACCCTCAGTTCATGGGACATGTATTCCGGGCCGTATTTATGCTTTCCATGGGGTTTGGTCTCCGGTCGTATGTTTTCGGTGCGGTTCATTTATGCGTCCTCTTTTGATATGGATTTTCTTATGACCTGTTTCGCGTTCCCGGTAATCCTGCGCTTTTCGTTTCAGACAGCCAAGGGCTCCCGAATGCCCGTACCCCGTGGTTACGGTTTCCCAATCATCCCCATCCCGGTTGTGTCTATAATGGTTCGGGGCACCTAGTTGCCGCTGGGCTGAGGCGCAGCAGCCGGGGGCAGGGCCAGCGCCTCGGCCTCGGTCCGGCAATCGCGGACAGGTAACAGCCCCTTGGCCCGCGCCGCGGCAAGTTCGGTCCGCGCTGCCTCGACATCCGCCCGGAAGGCGGGATCGGCGTGCAGCCGGGCCACCACCGCTGCGGCAACGGTACGTCCTTCGTTCACGTCGCTCTGCCAGTGCACGTTGCACACGATCCGGCTCTGGCCATAGGCCCTGCCCCGAACCAGGATCGCATCGGCCTGTTCCGGCGCGATCTCGCTCAGGATGAGCGCCCAGGTCCACCCGGCCGTGGTGTGCCCCGAGGGGTAGGAGCCGCTTGTGCGCAACCGCTGTTCATAGTCCGGGGTACAGATCCGCTCCCCGTTCACCATGAAGGGGCGGGGGCGCTTATAGGTATCCTTCGGCCGGGAGACGGCGTTACCCGCGTCGGCCAGGGTACGGCGCAGCAGGCGGAAGAGGCGAGGGGTATCCTGCTCGGTGATGCGGGCGTTCAGGGCACAGGAAAAACTTTCGGCCGCAGCCGGAAAGGAAAGGTCGGCATCCTGGATGGCCAGCGCCCATCGGGCCGAATCCCGCAGGGGGAAGCTGGCGTGGCTGGTTTCCTGATCGAGCGCAAACGCGGTCGAACCGGTGGCAGGTGGCGGGGGGAGCAGCGCTATCATGTCGGGCAACTGCTTGGACGGCAGGTAGCCCTGAGTCCTCCCTTGGGCGGTTGGGGCCGTGTCGTACTTTTCCACTGTCGCACAACCGGCCATGAGCGCCAGGCACAGCAGCATTGGTGCCATGTTTCCCATACGTCTTCCCTCTCCTCTTATCACGTTATGATGGCGCCTTCGCTTCAGGTCGGGCGGCCGGCATCGGAACGAACAGAATGATTGCGGCGGGTGTGCAGCATAATTACCGGCACTCTACGATGCTTTCAAACGTGCAGATCCTTTGTTTCCGCAAGCTTTCGTATCAAGCGCATGATAACGGGTTTCAGCACATTTCCTGACGTGAATGTTTTGCTGCGGGCATGGTACAGGGGGAGCAAGGGGTTCAAAACTTCCCGTTTCATAAACTCCATCAAGTCACGGGCCTGTTGCTTGGCCCTCTCTCGGATAGTTACGTTCCGGGCGATGCACATGACCCCCACGATTTCGCCACTCGGCAGAATCCAGGGGAATTTGGTGACGGAAACCTTTACTATTTCGCCATTTTTGTGGGTTATGGTTTCGCGTTGGTCTTCAATCGGCTTGCGATGTTTCATCACCCAAAGGTCATCCTGAAGAGCCTTTTCAGCCTGTTCTCGGGGTAAAAGGTCAAAATCGGTGTAGCCTCGGATGGTGTCCATGTTGAGACCATAGTGGCGGGCCTTGGTTGCGCTGGCGCAGATTATTTTCCCACCCGTGAACTCGCCCCGTTCATTGGCAAAATATTCTTTGATTACGATGGAATCACTCGTATGCTGCATGAAAGCATTGAATATCAATACTTCCTGCATCGATCTTCCCATGGATGTTTCCTTTCATGCGACGATACCCATAAATGGGGAATTCACTGGGAGAGTTCCCGATTATACGATTGTACGGTTCACAATTACAACATGTTGTGCCGTTTTATCAACTTCAAAGTTGAGCTCGAAGTGCTTTCGACTGGCGGGCGCACCCATGGAGTGCGTATAGCAGAACAGGTTGAGAACTCATGCGCTTTCAGTCTGTTCTGCCGAACTTGAAACAAGAAATCTTTTTGCTGTTTGTGCCGTTACACTTGGTGGGTAATGTGTTGTGGCAAGATATGGCTCTTGGGGTGAAGGTCGCAGCTATAAAAACCGGTGCCGCCGATCAAGCCGGCCGCATCACGCGGTCTTTGGTGCATGATGATATGGTCATGGTGCGATCTCCCGTAGAAAACGAAACGAGGCCGAGGGAATGGTTCCCCCGGCCTCCAGCTGTCTCGTCAGCGCGGCATACGATATTTTGTTGTTGGTCTGCGGAAGTGGGGACGTTGGCTTGTTAAATCCCGCCGCCGTCCACATACCCGACCTTGTTGAG
Organism: Oryzomonas sagensis; assembly: GCF_008802355.1. Classification (NCBI taxonomy): domain Bacteria; kingdom Pseudomonadati; phylum Thermodesulfobacteriota; class Desulfuromonadia; order Geobacterales; family Geobacteraceae; genus Oryzomonas; species Oryzomonas sagensis. The sequence continues at coordinate 1,701,548 of NZ_VZRA01000001.1, forward strand.
CCGGATCTTCTCGCTCTTGTCCACCTGGATCACCCGGCCGTCCTGCACCACCAGGGTCACCGTGCCGAAACGGATCGAGCTCAGCGCC
>NZ_VZRA01000002.1:0-65702 GCF_008802355.1 Oryzomonas sagensis
AACACAGTACAGGGCATACCGTAGCGTATCTAACACCATGACATTGTTCGGGTACTTTTCAATGAACTGTTCCGGCGTCAACTCAATGAAGTCAAGCCCGGCAAAAGCATCAAGCCTGCTCTCGGCGGCAACTATGACCCGATGGATCAATCCGACTGCTTCTATAGCCAACGTGTGGGTGTGAGTAAGGCGGGTGAAGGCTTCAACCAGCTTCTGGCTGTCAACTTCAATCGTTCGGGCGTAGCAGTGGACAGGGTACACCAGGGCGAGGCACCCGTTACCGAAGGAGTTGCGATCTTGGGCAATGGCCTGGATGGCGTCGAGATTGACGGGACCCTTTTTTATGAGGGACTTCATCAGGGAAAAATGGTCCTGCCACGTTTGGCCGTAACTTGTGGCCCGGTGCCCGGCATAGTGGATTAAACACCAGTCGAGTAGCAGGCTGTTGATGGTGGTAAAGTTGTAGTCTGCGATGAAACGGCACCAGCAATTAACTATGTCGCTTTCGTCGGTGCCATCCGGGTAGTGGTCAGCCCGGCTCATAATCTCGTCATAGGTGTAGCTGTTCAAGGTGGCCCCATTGGTTTCCCATGGAGCGCCAACACTGTCACCAAGTTTAAATGCCTCAAGAATAGGACGTTTCATGTTTTCAGCATAGCAGGGTGGCGTGGGTGGCGCAATATTTGCAATGAGTTACATAGAGTTAAACCCAATGAGATTATAGAGTTATCTCGGTTTTACGGCTTTTAAATGAGTAATATCAGTAGAACAAAGTAATGGTGCTGAATCCAACAAATTATCACTTTCTCACGCATGAGAGCAAAGGAGGCTTATGGACAATAACGAAAAATTCAACAGGGTCGCCGGTAGCCTAATCGGGTTCGCCTGCGGTGACGCCTGCGGGGCACTTGTGGAATTCATGACACCCGGAGAGATCAGAAAAAAATATGGTAGGGTTGTGGATATGCTCCCCGGTGGCTGGATTAAAGGCCGATTGGCTGGGGAGTGTACCGACGATACCCAAATGGCTCTTTGTGTCGCCCGGTCTCTGGTGTCAACGTGTGGGGAGCCGGACTACAAGGATATGTCCGACCGCCTCCTTGAATGGCTTGACTCAAAGCCGAAAGACGTGGGTAGCGCCTGCCGTAGAGGTTTGGAGGCATACCGAAAGACAGGCAGCCTCTGCAATGGGGATGATACCACGCTTGGCAACGGTGGCCTTCTCCGCGTTCTTCCTTTCGCACTGGCTGGTAGAACGTGGCAGGAAGCCATGGGGCATGTTGAGCTTACCCACAACACCTCCCTACAGGCAAGGGCGGTCCAGTCGTATGTTTTGGCATTGCAGGCGGCGTCGGCGGGTGGAGATAAACGCGACATTGGTATGGAGATAAGAGGGATTGGAATCAGGCCCGTTGGGGTGAAAAACAACCGGGGGGATGTGAAAAACTCCCTGTCCTCTGCGCTGAATTGGTTCTTTACAACCGACACCTTTGAGGACTGCATTACTCAGGCAGTGAACGCTGGGCATGATGCGGATAGCGTGGCGGCCCTTGCTGGTGGGCTGGCTGGCTGCCACTACGGCCTTGCGGCAATTCCTGAGAGGTGGAGCAAGGCTCTTGACCCGGTTGTTCGTATCGAGGCTTTAGAACTAGCCGTATTACTAGGCAAATTTTAGCGGGTGATTAACTGAATGGCGGAGGTGAAATGTGAAGATTTTTACATTGAATATTATCATTTTTACAATTATTTCCATGAGCGGTTGTGTTTCAAACTATTATATGCACCCTGACGCTGGAACAGAGCTAGAAGGGTATGTTGTTCCTATATTTCAAAATCGAAAAGTGACTTTAATAAATATGCAATCGTTTAATGATAATATAGTTATACTTAGGCGTGCCGGTAGCGTTGGATATGCAAATCCAAAGGAATTTACTGATACTGTTATTGCTATTACTGGGCGCGAGCTAATAAAACATGGACTCGATGTTTCTCAAAACGCGTCAAAGGTTATAAAAATATCCGTAGACTATATTGCTACAGACCTCGGCTGGAATATTGAATCAAAAGTAATAATGAGTGTCGAAACAGGTGATGGATACACCTCAAAATACACTGGCATCGACTCAAAAACCAGTTGGGGGCCAAGAGGCGCGTCGGATCAATACAGTGTTGTCTTGATGAGAGCTGTGGGAGAGATGTTGTCAGATAAGAAAATAATCAATTATCTATCAAGCTGATGCCCACTTATTGTAGAGGGGCGGTAATGAGCCGCCCCGTTCTAATCCCTGAATTACATATCAGTAACAAGGAACACTTAGGAAACCGGCTTTATCTTGCACAATTTTCCCAGCCTGCAACAGTTCGGCGATGATCCGCTCCAGGCGGTCACGACCGATTGAGCAGAAAGGCGCGGGCAGTTCCCCCCCCCGTGCATGAATCCCATTGCTGCCGGGTCTCCCCGTCTTGGTGTATGGTCTCCCCTGCTTTTGTGCCTCTGCTAAGGCTGCAATCAGGGGAGACCGATCAACAGGGGCGCTGCTTTTCGGCGGCCTCCTCTTGTTGCTGGGCTTGTCACTGGTTACTGCTTCAGTAACAACAGAACCAGTGACAAGTGGTGAGACCAGCTTCTCCACCACCCCGGCAACCATGGTCTTCATTTCGGTCAACTCAGCTTTCATGCTTATCAACTCGGTAAGTATCCGCTCATCTGCCGGGATTGTGTCAAGGAAGACGTAGCCGTCCTTTTTTGACATGATGTTCGGGTGATCCTTCTGCAAGGCCGTAATATGCCTGCTCACAATATCCCGCTTGTATCTTCCGCCCTTGCCCTTGCTCAGTCCGAGCAGTTCGCACAACTCAGGATTTGAAATGGCCTGATTGGGGTGATTCTTCAGATGCTGGTAAAGAACATCTCTATCAAAGATGGTCTTCGGGGTAATTACGCCACTCATGCCTTGACTCCCTTCAGGCTGGTATCCCAGACCCGGCAGACTTCCTCACGGGCGGCCTCAACAACGGACTTTAGTTCTGCCAGCGTTCGGGCGTCCGATGCTTTGACCTTCATGTCCATGATTCGGGTGAGGGCGTGTTCCAGCGTAGCCGGATAAATGAGCGGCACCCAAATATCCTGATCTGTTCCGGTAGCCTTGTCGGTCCGGGTACGCTGGCGGCATATCTCGTAACACATATCCGACGACCTCAGCAAAACGGGTTCACCATTTACATTGAATTTCAGCTCCATTGTCTATCGGCTCCTTATGGTGATATGGGTTGACCTATGAAAATGTCTCCACCAGCCTACACCAGCGCGAGATAGGTATTTTTGCAATCAGGCGGATATGGTTATTACGGAGATAACCACCCGGCTGTCTGATTCGGGCTACTGTTCCAAGCAATCGCCCCCGAAGGGCTGACAGAGTAGCCATTAGGGCCAGATGATGCCCCGCTCATGATGTCAGTGTTGGACAAGGCCGGTTGATTCATGTAGTACGTTCCCACAGCCCCTGCCGCTCCCAGTCCCTTCCCGATCATCCCGAAGGTGGCCCCCCGGTCGGCCATACTGGCTTCGGCATTTGCCGCCTGTCTGGTGAGTGCGGCCTGGGTTGACCCTTCAGCAAGGCTCATCTGGCTATCAAGGGCGGCGGCTGACTGGCCCCGGCCCATGGAGACGGCTGCTGACAAGCCCTTCGCTGACTGATCCTGTGCCGTATTGCTGGCGGCGGTGTAACCTGCTGACAGGCCCCCGGAGAGCGCCGGGGTGACGTTGGTATTGTTGGCCCGTCCCGGATCAACGCCCGGAGTAGGATTCTGCCTGCTGGCTTCGGCCTGCATGACGTTGGCGTTGGTCTGGCCCTGGAGGCGGTTAGTCAGATTGGCCGGAGACTGGCTCACGTCCTTGATAAACTGATTTTCACTCGGAGCCACCCTCGCTTGGTAGTCGTCCCACTGCTTGGCAGCGATCTGGGCGGCTGCCACTTGATCGGCGGTGATAATGCGCTGTTGGCTATTCCCGCCCTTGAAACATGTGCTACGTTCCATGAGGCGGTCGAAGAAATTCCAAGGTTTCATTGGTGGTCTCCTTCTGTGTGGAAGTGGCTGGCGACTTGCGTACACGCGGCAAACAGGCTTTCGCCGAATTCATCCCAGAGGCTTTGGGCGCTCAGTTCTCCGGCTTCAGAATATCCGTTGACGATATAAGCCGTGTCGCCTGTGCTGATGTTTTCGGGGTTCCACTGGATATCCTCAGAGAGGGGGATGTCTTCAGAGGGGATGGCCCACCACCAGAAGACGCGGGTAATCCTGCCGTTTGTGCGTTCAACAAAATACTGGCAGACTTCGAGACAACGGATAAGGCGCTGATAAAAAGGCAGCTCCACTTCAGGTGCCTTGCTGTAGAACAGGTCACAGATTTCCATATACAGCTCTCTCAAATCATCGTGGTTGCTCATTCTTTTTGGTCCTCTTTATTTTCATCAAAGTTGAACTCGGTCTGCCGCCAGCCGGACAGGTCAACCGTCTTGTCCTTGGTGCCCTTCCTCTGGTTACGCTGCCAGCGGGTCAGACTCTGGCGAATGCGGTCTTGATAGTTGATGATCATAGATTTCAATCTTTCGGCAAATGACGACGGCAAGTGACAATGGCAAATGACGACGGCAAACTATCTCTACCTCTACCTATATCTTTACTTCTGTCTTGGAGGGGGAACATGAATTGATATGTTTTTGTAGCTAATCTCACCCTGATTTTTTCCTTCTGCGTCCATTACAATCGTCAAGGGTGTTCAGGTACTGTTGGCGCAAACCCCGGTTCAGCAGATAACATCTGTCTGGCGACACCTCCAGAAGGTTGACGTTGATGAGGGTTGACCTTGCGGCGGCCCACTCATCTTCGGTAAGTCTCAAATACGAGGTAATAATCTTGGAGAAGTCTGGCAATAATCCGTTCGACCGCCACAAAAGGGGCAGCAACCTCATAAAATTACCTTGGTCTTGGTTGCTGAGTTCTTGATATGCTTGGTCGGCTTCAAGCTGTTCTACAACTGGTGAATAGTACGGGAGGGTTCTTTCTTCTGGGCGTTTGATGCAAAGCTCCTCCAGGGAGATAACTGGCGCTTGGCGTTCTTTATGACCAGGGTGTTTGTATGGTTCGAGGTCGAACATTACTTTGCCCCCTTCACAGCAGCCGACGCCTCACGGAACAACCGCGATCTGGCATTAAGTAGGCGTTTTGCGGGAAGTGCGGCCCCAGACTCATAGGCGATGATGGAACGGCTCAGTTCGGTAGACTCATGGAACAGGAACAGAGCACGATTGCCAGCGGCATTGCGGCGGATGATAGGGGGGTAGCCGCTGGCGGCCAGGAAGGATGCAAGGTCTATGGACTCTGTTTCGAAAACTCTTTCACTGGGGGACATGGGTTACGCCTCCTTGGTATTGGCCAACCACGCCTCAACCTCTGAGCGGAGCCAGCCAACCGCCCTTTTTCCTATCTTCCTGCGGTGGGGGAACAACCCGGCTGCCTCAAGCCTGTAGATATTCGATCTTGACTGGCCGACAATGCCGGGGAGGTGCTGCATCCTGATGATGTGACTGGCCAGAGGTGCCGACCTCTGGCGTTCATGCTGTTTTGAATCCATGATGTTCTCCTGACTGGTATTTGGGACCAGGGCAATAAAAAAGGCATGGGGGCATCTCGCAGAGTCAACTCTCAGCGATCAAACCTCGCATGCCTTCTATGTCCCAGTCGTGCTCTCATGGTCCCAATAATTACCAGGAGCACTCATGTCGTCAAGGAAAAAATTTCAATAAATTTAATTACTTGTAAGTATCGGAAGTGAACGGTGCTTAGCGCCAGGGGGGGCTTATGTGGCAACCCGTTTCTGCTCTGTGGCTGGTTTCACCGTCATGCGCAACCCCATAGCGTGCAGGACACTGGCAATGGTCTTGAATTCTGGATTACCTCGTTTCGATAGCATCTTGTAAAGGTTCTCCCGGCCCAAGTGCGCTTTCTCGGCTACCGTGGCCATGTCTCCCCGAGCTGTTACCACGTCTCGGAGCGCCAGAAGCATCACAGCCCTATCCCCGTCCTCAATGGCGGCATTGATGTACTCCGCTGCATTCCCTGCGTCCTGTAACCACTCTGAGAGTTCTTCTTTGCAGGGGATTGATTTATTACTCATGGTGTCACCTCGCTTGATAATCCTGCCAGTACCGTTTTGCTGTCTCAATGTCCTTGCTCTGTGTTGACTTGCCGCTCATGGCGTAATAGACGCGACACCCCGGTCTATGCAACCTTGCGGCGTAGCGCAATGACATTGCTTTCCGTCCCGGTGATGATGCTGTTCAGCTTCCGTTCCCAGGTCTCAAGCGCCGCCTGTTTTTCCTTGTCATAGCGATATTGGTTGTAAACCTTGATTACTCCCTGCTTGGCATGGTTCAGCACGGCGTCAATGACTTCATCCATTTCGCCGGATTTCGCCATGAAGGTCGCAGCCGTCCGACGCAAGTCGTGCGGGGTAAAATGGTCAATGCTCAGGCGGTTCTCGGTAGCCGGTTTGCCATCCTTGGTGTAAAGCGGTTTGCCCTTGGCATCGGCCAGGGGATAAGCCAGGTTCCGGCCAACGGCAATGGCAAGCGCCGTATCACCAAACGGCTTGATGATTTCCTTACCGGGCTGTTTTTTGGATTTTTTGACCGGGGAAGGGAAGATATAGCCCTTCGTCTTCATCTCGCCGGTTTTATCGTCTAGGACTTTAAGAGGCCCAATCAGTGCAAGAGCTGTAGCGGTCAAATATACGCGATGCGTTTTCCCGTTCTTTGCTCTCTCCGCTGGAATTGTCCACCATTGGCCGTCAATCTCGCCGGAGTGCATCCCGATCACTTCCCCAGGACGCTGTGCTGTAACGAGTATCAGCTTCAAGGCCCGGCGTGCATCATCGGACATGCAGAGGTCGGTTCTGTCGAGGCTTGACCACAAGGTTTTTATTTCGGCCTCAGATAGTACGCGGTCGCGTGACAGCTTAGGGGAGGGGAGCTTTACGCCGGTACAGGGGGTATGTGGGAGGATGTCCTGCTCTACAGCCCAGTTGAACATTTTGCGGATGATCTGGAAGGTGTTGTTTGCCATTGCTGGCGCGTCACGGTCAACGATCTTTTCAAGCAACAGGATAACGTCCCGCTTAACAATGTCGGCGGCTTTGCGGTTGCCCCATGCTGTGACCACTTCCCGGTTAAGGATGCGCTCATCCTTTGCCCATGACCGTTTAAAGCGCTTGGCGTGACGGTCGATGTAGTCAGACACAAGGTCGGAAACCGTGGGGGCCTTCCGGCGCTCTTCTTTAGCTAGGCGGTCTGTAGCGCCGGGGTCAAATCCTTCTTGGTGCCTGTTATATGCAGCGTTGTAGCGTTTCCGAGCCTCCTTGAGAGTGACACCGGGGAGCTTGCCCAGGTTCATCTCTTTACGCTTGCCATCAAAGGTATAGACGTACAGCCACGTCATTACACCCGAAGGCATAACCCGAATTGTGAAACCGTTGGCCTCTCGTTTGTAGTATTTCTTTTCCTCTGGCTTGAGTGACTGGATGAAAAAGTCGGTAAATTTCATAAGACCCCCTTTCAGGGGTTGCATGGAGTTGTGCAACCTCTTGTGCAACCTCATTTGTGCTGGCTGTATTGAAATATCAAGAGATGATTTGAGACAAAGATTAATCCGCAAAAGCAGCATTGTCAAGATTATATGGGTATATCGTGGAATTTGCTTGGATGGGGTGAGATAGCTAGAAACGCAATGGCATGGTTACTGTTAACCACCTTGTCCCTGGTTCGAGTCCGGGTTGGGGAGCCAAATTGAACGCAGGCCGGTTTCCGAAGAGGAACCGGCCTGTTTTTGTTTATGCCGGTTATTCGTAAGTGCTAGTAAATCGAATGGTTTTCGGTAACTGCAAACCAACTCGCCGTCCTTCCAAACCGAGTTCGAGTGTAAAATTTTAAGCAACTTCCTCTTTTCCTCCACGGGCTGCATTTTGTAAAGCATTCCGGCACGTTGCGAGAGTTCGAGCACTCGAACACCATCATCGATATATGACCGGCTAGCACCTTCCCGAATCTCCAGCTTCCGTCGGATATCATCCTGCTCCGCCCGCCACTCCCTGGTTTTCTTCTCGTAAAAATCACTCGAAATAACCCCGTCGAGTTTATCTGTGTACGCAGCTTCAAGGTAATCGCTCAATTTTTGCTTCCGAGCCAGCAAGGCCGAAACGACTTCCTGGTGTTCGCGCCTTTCGTCCGCGTAGCTTTCCTTGAGCGCAGCGACAACCCACTTGAGAACATCGTCACTCACCTTAATTGCCTCTATGGAAGCCAGGAATCGGCGCTCAAGTTCTTCTTCGCGTACATAGGGGGCAGGGCAGTTTCCACGGTTTTTGGTGCAGTGGTAGTAGATGTATTTGCCTTTTTTAATTTCAGCAACTAAAGCGCAACCGCAGTGACCGCAAGCAATAAGGCCCTGGAATAAGAAATGATGCTTAGCCGGTTGTGACGGGCAGCGGCCATTGCCGGAAAGCAACTGCTGAACTTTCTCGAACTGCTCGGGGGAGATTATTGACTCATGAGAACCACTGTATTTGATTCCGTTCCAAAAGAAATCTCCGGTGTAAATGACACTGGTAAGTATCTTATGAATCAGGCTTTTCCCGAATTGCACGGTCTCGGGGCCTTCTTCCAGTATCGTTTCACCGGTTGCATCTTGACGTTTCTTCTTTCTGCGGCGCATGCGGCTACGGTAATTGAGCCCGGACAACTGCTTTACAATCGTGTCCAAGGAATGATTTCCCGTAGCATAAAGGTCAAAAATCTTTGTGACGAGAGGAGCAGTGGTTTCATCTGGAACAATGACCTTCTTGCCGGATTTGCTGAGGACATTCTTGTATCCAAAAGGGGCGAAAGAGGGCCATAAGCCCTGCTGTGCCTTTTCCAGCATCCCCTTCCTGGTTTCCTCGCTCAGGTTCTCGACGTAGTTTTTGGCCATGACCACCCGGATGCCGTGCATTAGCTTTTCTGCAGAGCGCGAGTCGTCTGAGAGGACGCAGTTCTCTTTGACCAGATGAATTTCCGCATGGAGGCCGTCGAGCGTGCTCCAGTCGCCAATGTTACGGTAAAGACGGTCAGTTTTTTCAGTGATGATAACCAAGGAGGCTGCAGGATTCGCTTTCTGAGATTTCTTCAAGAAGCCAACCATTTCATTAAAGCCAAGCCTGCCGGTTCTTTTTGCTGTCTCAATATCTCTAAATTCTTTATCAATCACTAATTTCCGGTCAGATGCATAGCTTGCAAGCAATTTGGTTTGCGCTTCTACTGAGAATCCTTCCTTTTCCTGCTCTTTGGAAGAAACCCGGACGTAGCTAACCACTACACGATTAACAAAGCTATGTTTTTTATTGTTTGTACCAGTTCTTCTCATTTATTTTTTCATCCCACTCATTCAATAATAATACAAAGTCAGTAACATTACTTAGCATGTCACTGGCATCATACCCAGTTAACTCTATTTGAGTCATATTATACCACATTCTAATTGACTCAGATACCATTTTATGACTGAATTTCTCTCTCATGCACTTTTCCTTGAGATACGAAATCCATATTTATTGCGTGAAACTATATCTTGCAAAAATTGTTTAAAGTATATTTATCACTTAGAGAACAAGCGTCTGGAGTTAATTAAATAAAAAATCAAGGCTCATTTCGATATGCAAAATGAGCCTGAGTTACAGACAGACAGAACCTGTTACCGTGGAGAAAACTTGATTTTCGCCAAAGCATCGCGTACCGCGGACAAGGCATCCATCATATTGTATGCATCCTCCTCGTCCACAGCGTTGTCTCTGTACTGTTGCCACCGTGAGCGTTTGATAAATTGCGCGAGCGCCCACGCTTCCTGCTCCGTCATATCTACCGAGAATTGCACCATCTTCTGGGAATAAATTTTGGAAGGCATATCATCATCTCCTTTCGTTCAGCAAACTACTCTTGCGGGAAGTTTTCACGTATCCATTCGAACAGGTCTTCAGCTTTAATGGTTTTAATCATACGCCCCTTGTAGAAGTACGGAATACCCCTCCCCTGTTTTTCCAGTGCTTTGAGCCATTCAACAGTGACATAATTTTTCATTACTTCTACTGCTTCCTCCAGGCTGTAACAGGATTTCGGTTCGTAAGTAATTGTTCTCATGGTTTCACCCCCTTTCGTGGCAGAATAAAAAAACCCGCTGACAGTGATGCCAGCGGGCTTTTTCAGAGCGCACGACGGCAATAACTGTGACAGCGACACATTTATTGCCTAGCGGCGGCTTAGATATATTTTTTAAAGATTAACTATGAGTATAAAATATCCAATTTCCTTACCTCTTACCAAACGGCGAATCAAAACGCAAGAGGATTTTTACGAAAACCATTGGAAAAACAGCCCGATACGAGACCGAGTCAAGATGATTTAGTAGCCCCATTCTCTGAAACTAACTTGAAAAAGTTTTTTCGCCTATACCTCATCCGCAGTGACAGCAACCGCGAATGGCACCCCTAACGCCTCGAAATGTTTAAGGCCACACCTCACCTTGTCTGCCTCGCTGGTCCGAAGTTTCAGAAAGTCCTTCGTTCCCTTAGTTTCTCGGACAAGGTAAAGAGCCTTGTCATCGTGTTTAAGGATAGCCCAGTCAGGATTATAGCTGCCGACGGGGGTGTCCACCTTGAACCAGCCTGGGAGCTTGACGAAGAGCTTGATGTCATCCCGTTCATCGAGGCGTTTGGCAAACGCCCTCTCCACCTCGGAATCGTAAACCACATACTCGTAGACCGATTTATTAACCGGCAGGGCCGTCAGGTAGTTTATCAGCTCCTCGTTCTTGAAAAGCAGCATCTCCCATTCCGCTTCGCTTCCCCCGCCGTTAATGCGCTCGTATTTGATACCGTCCACCAGCAGCCGGTGAAGCTCATATTTGAGGATGGCAGCCACGGCATCCAGGAACCGCTGGGGGTTGTTGAAAAACTCCTCCAGGCGGCCAGATTCCTTCAGGATGCGAACAAGTGTTGAGCGAGTCAGCTCCGTCTCGTTCTGCAAGTATGCCAGCAGGTCCGGAATCGGTCGGTCGTGATAATCAACCTGCTCCTCCGCCACACTTACCGCTCGGGTACTGACGCCGCCTTTTTCAACCCCGAGCTGTCCAGCGCTTACCGTGATGTGGGGTTTCTCAATCCGCTCCATCCTCTTCAGGCTTGATACCGCTCGCATGACCAGCTCATCGGTGCCGAATTCCACCCGATAGGTGGTCTTCGGTTTGATGCTGTCCCATAGGGCGGAAAACTCGGGCGTCAGATAAACTTCCTTTTTCAGCTTGTTCGGTCCGTCGTCGCGCTCACGACGGATATGGCGCTCAATCTGATAACTGGCCAGCAGGTCAATTACGGCTGCAGTTAGGTCGCGGTGCTCCTCCGGCAGTTCAATCTTGAAATCTTTCCCTTTGGGATTGAAGGCAGGCTGAATCCGTCCCTCTGCATCGAGCATCCTTTGCGCAACTAACGCAGTCTTTATGACCTCTGCTGCATCGCGGCCAATGTGCTTCTCCTCGCCATCTACGACCTGCACAAGCTTGGCAATCGCGGTAATGGGCACCTTCCCAAAGCTGACGCCGCACTCCTCTTCATATTCGGTCTGGAGCGCCCGCGCAAAGTCCTCATAGCTCTCGTTAGCCATGACGTAGAGCTTGTTCACCGATTCATCGAAAACCCGCTTGCCGTCTTGGTCCACTGGCAGGCGTAATCCACGTCCAATCTCCTGACGTTTCTTCACTGCGCTTCTGGTTTCGTTCAGGGTGCATATCTGGAAGACGTTCGGGTTATCCCATCCCTCGCGCAAAGCTGAGTGCGAGAATATGAAGCGCAAAGGCTCGTCAAGGGAGAGCAACTGTTCCTTGTCCTTCATGATGAGGTTATACACCTCGTCGTCGGCCTGGGTATCGCCTCGGGTGTCCTTGAGGACTCCCTTTTTGTCCTGGGCAAAATAGCCGTTGTGGAGCTTCTCCATCGGCTGCTGTAGCCATTCAAGAGGCTTGTATCGCTCTTCCTTGGCCAACGCAGACAGTTCCGCCTCGAAGGCTGTGGCGAACTTCCCCTGCACCGGTTGTCCGGCCTCGTCGTAATCGCGATAATTGGCAACCCGGTCGATGAAGAACAGCGACAGCACCTTAATGCCACGTTCTCGCAGTTGCAGTTCTTTTTCGAGGTGACGCTTGACGGTGTGCTTAATCTGGGTCCGCCAGACATCATCTCGCATACCGCCGCTCTCTTCGCCGAGCCGCAGCGTCCGGCCATTGTTGAAACGGATATACTCATTGCCCGGTTCGGCATTGATTTCAGCCACGGAATAGCCTTGGGCGTAGATGGCACGCTCCCCGGAAAGGGCGTATAAGTCTGCTCCTTGCTTGACAGTTACAGGCTTCTCTTTCGGCCCCTCGTCGGTCTGTACATGGATGCGCAGCTTGGCTTTGATGCCCTTCTTGTAGTCAATCTGCTCCACCCGGACAAAAGCATCATTGGCCGCGCCCTCTGCAGCAGCGCTGGCCACTACGATTTGTTTAACCAGCTTCAGCTCAAAGGCCCGCACCGGGTCCAGACGATAGACAAGGTTGTACGGGTTGCGGTGTGTGGCGGAATATCGCAACGTGCAGAGCGGGTTGAGCGCCTTGATGGCTTCCTGGGCCTTGTCGGTTGCATCGACGCTCTGCGGCTCGTCGATGATGACTATGGGGCGTGCTGCCTGGACGAACTCGATAGGCTGCCGACCGGAAAGCTTGTCACTTTCCTTGTAGATGACGTTGCTCTTCTGCTCGGCCTCGGTGCCGGTGAAGTTTTTTCTAAAGGCATCGATGTTGATAACAAGAATCTGCAGGGTGTTGCTGGTGGCGAACTGACGGAGGCGGTTCACCTTCTTCGCGTCGTACACGAAGTGCTCAAATGGCAGGTTGTTGTAAAGCGCCCGGAAGTGCTCTGCGGTTATTTCGATGTTCTTCAGAACACCTTCGCGGATGGCTACACTCGGCACAACGATGATAAATTTCTGGAATCCATACTCCCGCGACAGCTCAAAGATGGTACGCAAATAGACGTAGGTCTTGCCGGTACCAGTTTCCATCTCTACGGAAAAATGGGGGCAACGTCGGGACCGATTGGCCGGGATGTCGAAAAGCTTCCATGATTCAAGCGGCGCGGCAATGTCGCCGCTTTCAATATCGTTCGTCGCTTGAATTGTCCGCACGTTCGAGGTCAATGCTGTCTCATCCAGCAGCAGCCGGTTTCCTACCCCCAGTTCGGTGCGGTCTATGCCAGCATACAGTTCACCATAGCTGTCCACTTTAATAACCGCGAATTCGGGTGAACCTTGCGGTTGCCCCTCAAACAGCTCGGTCACAGCGGATACGGCATCCAGCTGGAACTGTTGGTTGGCATCAAACTGTATCTTCATGTGTTACCTCACACCGTCTTGAAGCTTATGACGCCCTTGGTCTTGAAAATTTGTACAGCATTGGCCTTGAGCTGGTCGTTGCCAGCAAAACCTTCGTCAAGGCAGATAACACGCTCAGGTTGCGCCTCGGCCATAGCTCGAATCACTTCAATGGTGAGGGTTCGCTCAAGGCAAATAAGGAGTGCTCCACCGGCAACGCTGAATACCGAGTTGTCACTGTAAGTTAGTTTTTCAACCGGAGTGGTGAGAGAAAAGCCACTCTTTAACAGGATTTCGTACAGAAGGTCATCGGCTGTCCTGTCAGGGCGAATATGGTCGATATGGAGTTCAAGCTGTTGCTCCAGAGTTTGAGAATCGTGAGGGACATTTCCGTTCCAGGGTTTGAAATTCGACTCTGCGAGCTTCAAAACACGGAACCCGCGGTCTTGATTGGCGGTACCGTCGAGGTCGAGCTTACCAGCTCCGTCGTCCTCCAATTTCTTGATTACACGTCGAACCCGTTCCTTAGTAATTTCTGCAATCGTTGGATAATCTGTTCTATCAGTGGGCTCTGGAAGTTGGACAAGGATAAACTTCCGGCTTCCCCCGTCGTTTTTATTTAAGTCGAGGACTGCATGTGCGGTGGTGCCGGACCCAGCAAAAAAATCAAGGACGATGCCATCTTTTCCTAGTGCTTGTTCGATGCAGTATGTCAGGAGACCGACCGGTTTTGCAGTGTCAAACGTGGTCTTGCCAAGCAGCCTTTTTAACTCTAAGTTTCCGGCTTCGTTGGAAAACTCAGGCCCAATCCACACTGATTTAGGTTTGATTCTTTTCGCTCCATCAGAGTTTTCAGCGTAATCAATTTGGAAGACATCCCATCTCCCATCAGGTCCCACCCTAGATGCACAAAGTTCAACCAGCCGGTCGCTTACAGTATCTCTCCCCCAGCGCCAACGTCCGTCTTCCCCATCAGAAAGTTTAGGTAAAACCTCAACATTAAATTGTTCGCCTCTAACAAGGGAAACCTTTTTGCTGTTTGTATCGACATAAATCGGGAAAAACATGTTAGGGCGGTCCACTCGTCTTGCACCAGCACCACGTTTCCTTAGACCCTGCAGGCGATATCTTCTGCCATCTTCGGCAATTTCAGGATATTCATCCAAATATTCTTCAGGCAAAGGAACACCATTGGTAGTAAAGCAGTCATTACCATAGGCCAGGAGATAGTTATGTGCTGTAGCGTAATACTTGTCGTCGCTTCTTCCTTTCATATTGCTTACAACAGTGATGCATCCCAAGCGCCTGTCTTCTCCGAAGATTTCATCTAAAATACGAACAAGATTGTTTAGTTCGCAATCGTCAATGCTGACAAAAATAACTCCATCTTGTGTAAGGAGATTTTTTGCAAGGTATAACCTTGAATACATCATGTTAATCCATTTGGAGTGAAATCTTCCATCTGCGTCAGTATTGGTGCCAAACTTACGCCCTTCGGAGTCAACCTGCCCCGTGTACTGAAGGTATGTCTGCAAGGTTTCCGAAAAGTTATCAGGATATATAAAGTCGTTACCCGTGTTATATGGAGGGTCGATGTATATCATCTTGACCTTGCCAAGGTAGGGTTTCTGTAACAGCTTCAGTACTTCGAGGTTGTCTCCCTCGATTATCAGATTTTCCGTAGCGTCAAAGTCAACGCTCTCTTTTCGGCATGGAAGCAGAGTTCCCATGCTTGGGGCTTGAATGGTATTAAAGCACTCGGCCTTACCCGGCCAATTCATGCTATAGCGCTCTTTACCAACATCAACCAGTTCGCCAAGCGCCAGCTTCAGGCGTTCAAAATCAATCTTGCCGCCTTCGGTGCGGATTTCCGGGAAGAGCCGCAGCAGTTCAAGGCGCTTCTCCTCGGCCATATCATGGGAAGCTAAATCTAGCTTTTCAGGTTCAACAGTCATAATTTCTCCCGATTAGGAAATTAATCGTCGTAGGGTTCGCCAGTGTCTGTTATAGACCCGCAACTGCAACATTGCCATTGATAGGTCCATCCACCGTATTGAGAGGGACGGGCAACTCCCGATGTGAATGATTCTGACCCACATTTAAAGCATCTAGTAGGCTGAAAGTGCTGGTCAACTTCTGGTCTTGTTTGTGTTATTTCAGACTTTTTAATGCTTTCCATTTCTTCAGGTGGTGGTAGAGTCTTTAACTTCTCTTTTACCATTGACTGATAGTGCTCCAATGCATCAGTGAGACGCTCGAAGCAATATATATCAATATTTTGTCCCGACTTCGCTTGAATCTCATCATTGAGCACCGGGTTGAGGTAGATTTTATCTTTATATTTCTCAGTGAAATCACCATCATTCGTCACTACCCACAATGCAGTCTTCCCGTCATGGGCATCCAGGAGTTGTTCCCAGGTAAGTTGGTCACCCAATGGATTATCAGGTTTGCCTGGGGGAGCCCCACTTTCTCTGCGCCACCGTGCTGCTTGAACCTGCTTGCCTTCTGGCACTAGCGCACGTGTGAAAATCGCTTCTAGCCCCTGTGATACCTCATCTTTTTTGTTAATTATGTTATCTGCAACATGTTCTATTATTTTATTTAAGTCCGCTGATAGCGACTTTACGCTTTCCCTGACTTCAGCTTCTTTTTTATTCCAGTCCTTGACTAAAGTTTCTCCTGATATGTCTAAGTGCTCTGGCAGCCGTATTCCTGGGCCTACGCATTTTTTAGCATATTCATTGAAATTAGCCAGTGCTACGTTCAACTTATTTCTGCTAACTTCATTTACCAATTGCTGAGTCACAAAGATGTTTTCCTTCAATTCATCCAATACAGGTAAAAGTTTTTTCATTTCAGGTTTACTACTTTTAAAAAATTCAAGATAGACGTTTGCATCTATGAATATCACTGTAGCCTCCCTCACAAATATTTTCAGAATTTATGGTAATAACTCATTGCTTACACTGAAAGTTTCAGCTACAGCTATTTCAAGGTCCATCGAAGCATAAATAAATATTCCTGCTCTAATTTTTGCTCTAACCGCCTGCTTATCTCATCAAGCAATGCATCTTTTTGGCGGTCAACATCCCGGCTGGCTTGGTCATACGCCCGCCAAGCTTCATCTCGTTTCGTTTCCAGCGTCCTAACTGACCGCTGCCGCTCCAATTTATCCGGTAGAGTCGGCGCAAGCCGCGCTGATTTCTTGGCTTCTTTCAGCATCTCATCAAGCTCAGCCAGTTCGGATTTGAGAGATGTTCGTCGGTCATCAGCCCACTTGTCGAGCTTCTCCATTTCGGTATCGAACCAGTGGCCATTGCGAGCCGTCATTTCATCGAGAAGTTCTTGTCGCCGCCGTGCCGATTCCAGCTCCAGCTTTTCTGCAGCGGATTTTGGTACCGTACAGCCGTTGCCTTCAACTGCCGGTAAATCGAAAAACCTCCGACACTGAGAGTCATCAAGGATATCCCCATCGTCGGTCACGGCGCTCAGAATAAGCTGGTCTTCCGTCTCAAGGGCGCTCATGGTAAGCCGCGAACAGGAGAGCCATCCAGATTTACCTCTGAACCGATTGAGGATGGCGATGTTTTTCCCGCCGTCCGAAAGGTCAAAGGTTACGTCAGCGGGTGTAGGAGACAGCGCCATTCCTTGCTGAAGCACCCGTTGTGCAAGGGGGTGGCCGACACGATAAGTATTGGCATCCTCAATTGATTTTCCCATGCGGTACGGGCCGGGATGGATTGTCTCGCCTGGGAATGGGTTCGTGTGGAGGGTGAAACTATAGGCGCTCTCTTCAAAGCTGGCGTATTTCTCAAGGAGAAAGGTGGTGAGCTGCCATAGCTGCTCATTGAAACGGTCTAGTAAGTCATGGCTCTGAACACGGACCTTTTCCACGACTTCCTGGTCGAAATTGTCGAGGAGCTTTTCACGGGCATCTCGTTGGCCTGCCGATATTTCGGTCTCCAACTCGCGTTGAAGCTGGTCGAACTCGAACTGTATCTGTTCGGGTGAGCGGCACTGCTGGTAGATGGCGGCGATTCTCTTTTCAAAATCGACCCCTGATTCCACGGCTCCGAGCACTTCGTCACTGGCACCAAAAACTCCGTTGAACAACCGAAACTTCTCATCGAGAAGCTGGTACACGCGCTGGTCGGCTGCGTTGCCCTGGTTGATGAAGTTGACGACTACGACATCGAAACGCTGTCCGTAGCGGTGGCATCTGCCGATGCGCTGTTCTATGCGCTGCGGGTTCCAGGGCATGTCGTAGTTGACGACTAAATTGCAGAACTGGAGGTTAATTCCTTCGGCTGCTGCTTCGGTGGCTATCAGAATCGAGGCGTTATCTCGGAAATTTTCCACCAAGGCGGCACGCATATCTGCCGATGGCGAGCCGGTTACTCGGTCGGTCCCGGCGTGCTGCTGTAACCATCTCTGATAGATAGCCTTCGATAGAGGGTCGTTGTTGGTGCCATTGAAGAGCATGACCTTGCCTGCAAACTCAGTCTGCTCAAGGATGTTAAGCAAGTATTCCTGGGTGCGGCGGGATTCGGTGAAGATAATCGCCTTTTGCTGTAGGGTGGCTGCGCCTTGTCCTTGTTGAGCCTCAGCAGACGCAGCGAATCCGCGCCGCAAGGCCGTAAGTAGGACTTCCCCCTTAGAGTTCCTGACTATGGACGTTGCCAGGCGGTGAAACTCCCGTAGTTGCTCCATTTCTTCATTCAGCTCGGCAAGTTGGTCCGGTGTCAGCCGGGCCTTTTCTCCTGGTACTGTTTCATCGCCGTCGCCATCCCACTCGTCGGTCAACTCATCCATTTCGTCCAGGTCTCGCGGCAGCTCTTCTGGCACGGTATCGACGGCTGCTGCTTCGCTTGCGGCGGCCTCAAGCTTTCTGACAAGCCCCTCCAGTGTTCCTGAAATGGCGTAGGTTGAGGAAGCCAAAAGCTTTCGCAGTATGAGGGTCATCAGTTGGCGCTGGCTCGCAGGTAAGGCATACAGCGTTTGCCCCTGCAGGTACTCCGAAACGAGGTCGTACAATCTCTGCTCATCGTCGGTCGGGGTGAACTCCTGCACCAAGGCGTGACGATTGGTGTATTTGACGTACTCAAGAACCTGACGGCGCAGGGTTCGCTTACAAAGGGGCTTGAGGCGTTCCTTGAGGTCTTCAAAATCGGCATCATTACCGAGACGGGCGAAGCGGGCACGGTAGCTCTTGAAATCGCCAAAGGCAAAATCGTCGATGATGCTCACAAGGCCATACAGCTCAAGCAGCGAGTTTTGCAACGGCGTTGCGGTTAAAAGTACCTTTGGGAATGCCGCTATCGCATTTTTGATGGCGTTGGCTATCTTGTTGCTGCTCTTGTAGACGTTCCGCAGGCGGTGTGCCTCGTCGATGACAACGAGGTCCCATGACGTTTGCCGCAGGTACGGCTCCTTTGCCCGTGCGAACTGGTATGAACAAAGGATGATGCCGTCTTGGCTGAAAGGATTGAGATTTCCCGCCCGGATTGCCTCGTTGAATGTCTTATTTTCAAGAACGACGGAGGGAAGATAGAACTTGTCGGCCAGTTCCTGGCTCCACTGCTTCCGCAGGTTGGCGGGTACAATGACCAGCAGGCGGCGCTTCCGCTCTGCCCATTTCTGCGCCAGCAACAGACCGGCTTCGATGGTCTTGCCAAGGCCGACTTCATCGGCCAGGATTGCTCCCTTGGAAAATGGACTGCGGAAGGCGAAAAGCGCGGCCTCAACCTGGTGAGGGTTCAGGTCCACCTGAGCGTCAGCCAGAACGGATGCCAGTTTCTCTACGCTGTCAGACGCACAGCGCTTGGTGAGTTCGTGGGCAAAGTATGTGGCATGGAAAGGGGTGTTCACATTGGATTCCGCTTAGAGCCTTGAAATTGTCTATTCTTAGCAGATATTTACCCCTTTTTCCATTAATAACATTTTAATAAGCCTGAAATCCGCGGTCGGCAGGAAGCTGGCAATAAGGGCACTTCCCATAGGGGCTGCACGCATTTTAGCAAGATTGGAATTGTGTAGATGAGGCAACTTATAAATACTTCTATTTATCTTACGGATTTGAGCAAGACCTACGCCAGAAAATGAGCAAATCCCTGGGGTTTGGCTCAATGCTTTGGGAAGCTTTCGACCGCAGCCATTTTGCCCGCTGGTGGGTGCTGCGAACGGTCGGTTTTGAGACAGAATCATCAGAAGGGATGTAATGGAGAGTTATCGAGGGGCGTAATTCCCTCTGTGCGGACTTATGCCTATTCCAGTATCCTGAGTCCACTAAATACAAACTTCAGTTTACTGGCCGCGACTGAGTCTAATTTTCTGCCGTTCTTCACCTCCAGAAGGTCCCATCGATGGCAAGAAAATGTGCTCCACGATACAAAAAAACGCCACCTAAACTGTCGGGTGGCGTTCTGCAAGCGGCGCTTTGCCTCTTCTTCAATTTTCCTTCAAGAACCGTTGAAAGCTCACGATGTCGTTCTGTACTGAGTTTTCGAATGATACCTTCTGCAGCAATCCGGTGTTTGTGACAAACTGCCTATTGCCGAAGTTGATAAATGTCGATGCCGCGACTATGGTGCCGCTACTTGGCTCGTACGTCTGCAGCATATACCAGTACTGCGCGGTGTTGTTATCGGTCACGATTTGCACGTTCGAGTCGCCTGCTAGCTTGTCAGCTATGAACTTATAAACCGCACCTGAGTCCGCAGGGTTTTTCATCTGCCCGATGAGGATGGCGACCTTTTTGACACCGGAACTGCTGGAATTGGCGGACTTCTCTGGGCTTGTTTTGCTTTCTGAAGCTTTTGAGCAAGCCGCCACAGATAAGAGCAACCCCGCGACCAAAACGACTCTCCAAATCACGCCTCTCCGCATAAACAGCCCCCTCTATTAGCCATAAGATTAAAAATGCACGCTATTATATAGCCTAAAGACTATGTTTTCAACATCAACATAGCCGATAGTTTATTAAAATGTGTCTTAATTTAGCCTATCTTCGGGGGCATGGAATGTGCCGACTTACTAAAGGTGTTGGGTGAGAGAGTACGGGCGATTCGGAAGACCAGGAAGGTCTCTCAGGAGAGACTTGCGGAACTGGCGGGTTTGCACCCGGTATTCATTAGCAAACTGGAAACAGGTAAGGCGAAAGCCTCAATCTGCACCTTTTACGCAATAGCGACTGCGTTGGACATGACGCTCGCTGAGCTTGTGGAACTGCCAAGGGAAGGAGAGGCGTGGAACAGCGACCTTTCCGAGCTTTTCCAGGCAGCGAAACGGCTTGAACAAGGAAAGCAAGGCATATTCGTCGAAACCGTCAGAGGTCTACTGAGTGGGCTGGCAGGATAGGAATCTCGGCCTCAACCTCCTCATTCTCTCGCCAACCTCGCGTTCTTCTTGGTCGGCAGCTTCGAGCTGCAGGCATCCCGCTAGGGGGCTTCTCGCCCCCCCTCGTCACTATCTCCGTAGCTGTTTATGCGGTTGTCTCAGAAATTCCGGCGCGGTCCACAGAATAAGGTCTACTGCTTGACAGACAAAGTGCTGCATCTCCTGTCTTTCTTTTTCACTCATAGTGTCGAAATCGACTCTAGATAGGACATGATTAAGCAGCTCGCTTCGCTGTACTTGGGCTGATACTCTCACCTTGTATGCATATGCTATAGTCATCACCTCCTTCTTTCCCCAATTCAATTGTGTTTTACTCTTTTTTATGAGGTAATTTTAGCATAAAAAGCCAGTTGTGTCAATATTTTCTTGTTAAAACGCGTAGTTATGCTATAATGACGTTCGTGGATTTCTTGAATTGCGCCTGCAATTAACTATCATAACGACCGTTATTAGTAATCAGTGGTTGCCTATCTTAATGGATTGAAAGAGTTGTCAGTTTCTGTTCTTCAGTGTCGATTTTGGGGTTTTCATAGACAGGGGGCTAAAATGGGGAAGACACTGGCTTATGTTCGGGTATCCACAGTTCAACAGGATGTCTCTAACCAACGCCTCGAAATCTTGGAGTACGCACGCCGCCACGACATGCAGGTTGCCGACTACATCGAAGTCGAGATGTCAAGCCGCCGTGACCGGGCCAGTCGCCGTATTGATGAACTGCTTGGTCGGGTGGAGCGTGGAGATACTATAATCGTGTCTGAGCTTTCCCGGCTGGGAAGGTCCACTGTCGAGGTTGTCGAACTCGTCAACGAGCTGGTAGCTACCGGAATCGGGCTGGTGTGCATAAAGCAAGGGCTGCGGATTGCCAGCGACCTGGGCAAAATGGACATGCAGTCTAAAGTGACCATTACGATGTTCAGCCTGTTTGCTGAGCTTGAGCGCGACCTTCTCAGCGAGAGGACAAAGCAAGCCTTGGCATCGAAAAGAAGCCAGGGGGTGAAGCTTGGTAAGCCACGGGGAACAATTCAGCGGAGTAAGCTGGATGACCGAAGGGAGGCAATTCAGGAGTTGCTGCGACACAAGGTCAGCAAGTCCGCAGTTGCGCGGATGATGGGGGTAAGTCGTACGGCCCTTGCCAGCTATGTTGAATCGCGGGGCATAGCTTAGGTTTTCCTCGCAGGGCACGCGCCTTCTTTAACTGTGAGCCTCTTGACGGCATTCGCATAAATGCCTTGGCTGTTACTCCTGGTCTGAGCGCGTAGCCATTCCTCTTCCGATAATTCTCCGGCAGCAAACCTCTGTTTGCTCCTATGCAGCTCTGCCCGCCATATTTTCCTTGTCTTACCGACTGTCGCGCCGTGGGCTATGTTGATGCCGGTGACCATCTGACTTGAAGACTTATTGTAAACTCCGCCCTTGGTCGGGTGAAGCCGGTAGCCTTCTGACCGTACTATCATTTTTACATCGGCGACAACCCTCTCAGGGATATCCGCGCCGGAAACGGTAACGTCGTCAGCATAGATGGTGAACTTAAGCCCCCAACGCCTTGCCAGCCCCAATAGCCTCCGCTGCAGGCGGATAGTTACGATGTTGGCGATATCCGTGCTGGTCGGGGCTCCCTGTGGGAGCTGAAAGTCGCACGTGGCCAGTTTTGTAAGCAGGGATGCTAAATCTGCAGGGCAGCCAAGCTCGTCAATCAAGGCCCTGTTCACCCTCTCCGGTCTAATTGAAGGGAAAAATGACTTGAGGTCAAAGGTGAAAATGAGGGGGTTTCCTAAGTGTTCACAGGCATTGGTGATATTCGACTTGCCTTTGATGCCGTAATGGGAAGTCGTGCTAGTTTCAATCTTTGAGAACACCAGCTTGTGAAGTTTCTTTTGAATGGCCTTCAGGGAGGGGAATGGGGCGGAGAAATTTCTAAGTCCACCGGAAGGTTTTGGCTCGCTCCATCTGCTGTACGTCTTGCTGGTATTGCGGGCGGCTCGCCACAGCTCATTTATTGGGATGCCAAGCAAGGTCGCCAATTCTGAAACGGACTGGATTGGCAACCGGCAATTCATGCTGCTTTTCCACTCTGGAACAGCAGAAGAGACGCAACATTTTCCTGAAGCTTTCTATAATTGATGGCGTTTTCTGGGTCAAGTTCGCCAGGGATGTCTGTTGAAAGGAAATTTAAGGCATCTTTTGAAATGTTAAATTGACCGGCTACACGTTCAACAATGTCAGCACTCGGAACCTTCTTGCCAGTTTCAATCTGGCAAAGATAGTTCGTACTTATGTCCAGCTTCTCAGCTAAATCCTTTTGTTGCCAGCCAAAGCTGATTCTTAGGGATTTAATAAGTCTTCCGAGTTTCATTGCCCACCTATGAATGCATGTGATTAAAGGTTGAAAAAAACGATTGATTAGTTTACCTCAGAAAGTGTTCGATTACCTGCTTTGCTTCTGCCAAAAGCTCTGTCAGGAGCTTTACTGATGGCATAAGCAATGGCGCAAAGACAAAAAGCCGTTTATACTTGGATGCTTTTTGCTCTTCTGGTAATGATTGAACAACCTCCTTTTCCATTTCCCTGATGAAAACATCTACTTTCGCCAAGGTCTCTCTGGTTGAGGAAACAGGGCCTACTGACCCACTTATCGCGGTAACAAGCTTCTTCGATTCTTCTACGGTTTCCAGCACAACTTCTACTTTCAGCTCCCTACGTACCATGTCTCTCACCTCCTTTCGTTGTGAAATAAAGACGAAAAAAGGATGACTGCTCCAGCAAGCTACTGTCATCCACCCCAATCACGATTGCATCGCTCCTTGGGCCTTTTCGTCAATCGTATTTTCGGAGCAACAAAGTCCGTTGCTCCTTGTCGAACACAATGAATGTGCACGACTCACAACGTGGCACTGTGTACCGTGGCACGTGCGACAGCTCCGCTTTCAGCGGAGAGCGAGAAACAGCAACCCCGGACAACCACGACACGACCGGTGCGTCGCGATGGGGGGATTTAGCCGCCTTCTCAGGGAGGTGAATGAACCGCAGCAACTAAGAGACATGTTTGGCCGCGATAAATGATTCAGTTGTCAAGGAACAACTTCGCGAAGCGCGAAGGATGCAATGGTGGCCTTATACACGAGTACGAAACAGAAGTCAACAAAATTTGACTGTGAGTTGTATTTTTATGACTCCGGCGACCATCGGCAGCCCTGTATTTCAAATTTATTCGTCATATTTTTGTCCTTGCAGTTATGCCCTCGCATTGACGTAACTAATGGTATCACTGTCATAATTTGCTGGCACAGCTGCAGTGCGAATTATAACTTTTGCTATACAAGTATTTGATATTTAAGGATAAAATCAAATTTTTTCATTGACTTCTGTCCGTGAGTCCTGTATGATTTTTACAAAAATAACTGTATTAGCCTTCGAGTGCATTATTACCATGCTCGACTTTGTCTTACTATAGATGGGTTAAAAACACGTAATACCTGGGGATAGCTATATCTCCGTTTAAAAAAAAGCTGTCGGCGTTACAACTTTTGCTATACCAGCCGCCAGTGAGTTTTTATACGGAGAAAGAATGACAGTAGTTACCCCCCATACATTCAATAAAACTTCAGCTTCTTCCTCTTCAGCTCTCCTTAAGCACCCGCTCGCCAGACAATTTCCAGTAGGTTTTACCAGACGTTTGCCGCATATGCCTCACGCGGCATTGCCGTCTTGCCGCTGCAAAGCCCCCTCTGTCGCGTTACACCGTTCGGGTCTTCTCTCCGAGTATCCTTTCATTTTCGGGCTACCTCCTCCTTTCAAGCCATTCGTGGATTCCGATTCCGTAGCCATTCGGTTTGTAACGAACCTGCACCGGGGAGGGAACCCCTGCCCGTATTACGAAAGGAGTATATCTATATGGAACTGACCGTTAGTTTGGATGACGCATTGGTAGCAAGCTTGACAAGGCGTGGGGCACCTCCTCAGGGCTATACCGTTGAGGAGGCTCTGCGGGACAATAACAAGCTCGTGGACCTCGCGTTGAACGAGATTAGGGGCTTTTTTACGAAGGGTGAAATCTGCCTCATTGCCGATGTCTGCAACGGCTATTGGTACACCGTGGACAATCCCAAGGTTCAGTTGTGTCTTGAGGTGAGTGACGCGATTGAGTTGGAAGCCCTCGACGAAAAGTGGGGCGTTGAGAAAGAGACGTTCTTGGGCAAGCTGACCTCCTTGTGTCACTTTCACGCTCACGTGGTCATTACAATGGTGCGTAGGTGCTGGGACATGTCGGCCAATAACAACCTGATTGACCTGCTGGAAGAGCATTTCCTGGTGAAAAGCTCTTAGAGCTAAGTTGTAGCAGTGAAGGACAAAAAAATAATAAAAAAACGGGGAGATGGAGCGCTCCCCGGCATGAAGGTGATGTTACAGGTGATTATCAACGGCTGCCGGAGCGTCCGGCAGCCGTTTCTTATTGCAATTGTATTAGTAGCGCCTTCTGGTACGGTCCCCCACGATGACCACGGGGACCGCATACCTTTCCCTACAGAAGGTCAGGACAAGGAGCGCCACCGCGCCGAAAGCGGACCCTAATGCAGCCTCGACCCAAGGTATTCCACCCTGGCGCTCGAAGAGCGCCTGTTGAATGACGCACGCAGCGAAGAAGACTGCCCACCATTTAAACAGCCACGTCACGATAGCCACAAACCAAGCGATAGCTCTGTCCATTTACACCTCCGCGAATGTTGGTACTGCAGGTTGTCCGATGAGAGGGCCTAGGGGAAGGAGGGGCCGAAGTCGAAATCATTGCAGGGGAAAAAAGTTCTAAGTTCGTCCACAACGGGGAGCCAAACAAAACCATGGCCGATTTCTTTGATGAAATCGGCCATTTGCTTCTGATATTCTATCCGGTTGAACGGCGTGTCCCAGCCCCCTACGGCCGTATCTCGACAACCGTATTGAGCGGCACCAGCTTGTAGATCTCCTCGATCTCCTCGTCGGTTACGGCGATGCACCCTTTCGTCCAATCCTTGTTTGCCTGAAGATCGCCAACCCACGAGAGGCCTGCCTTGATCCCGTGGATCATGATGTCTCCGCCGGGAGAAACGCCCAGTTCCTTTGCCCGCTTCTTGTCCCGCTCGTTTGGATAGGAGACATGGAGGGCTTGGTGGTACTGGCTGTTCTTGTTCTTCCCGTCGATGACGTAGGTCCCCTCGGGGGTTTTGTTGTCCCCCTGCCGCTCCTTGGGGCCATCCGGATTCCCCCCCAAGGCTATCCTGTAGGTTTTGAGCACCTCACCCGTTGAGATCAGCATCAGCCGCCGTTCTTTTTTTTCTATCACGATCCGGTCTACCGATCTCTTCCGGGTGGCGAAATCCAGAACATTCTGTTCGAGCGCTATTATCCTTTGGTGCAGCGTAGCTACTTCATTCTCCTTGCCTTTTGCCTCTTGATGGAGAACCCCGATTTGTGCCTGCTGCTCGGCAATCAATCGGTCCTTGAAAATAACATTGTTGATGGTAAAGACCATCATTTCGCTGTTTGGCCGGTAGTCACTCCCCGGATATCCCGTGATGAGCTTTTGGAAACAGTCCAGGGATTTCGCATAATCCTTGTGTTCGTTCTTGGGGTGGGAATAAATGACACCCATTTCAAACAGAACCCGGTCTCTCGCAGTGGGCTCTTTTTCCAGCATCTGCCCGTATTTGTCCAGGGATGCCTGGTACTTCCCCTGGCTGAAGAGATCATTGGCCTCTTCGAAGGCGGCCTTGTCGTGGAATCCTCCCTGCATGCCGCTGCATCCGACCATGAGCATCGGCGTCAGTACGATGCAGACAAGGAACAAGAAAAGGCGTCCATTCCTCTCCCCCTGTTTCCCGGCCCCAGATGCCGAAGACCGTCTGAAGCCATCAGACCGCATGATTTGGCAGGCTCTCGGTTGCCCCATCTTTTAACCCCCTGGCGGATACAACGGGACCAGCCTGTCCCGATGCGCATACATGGCGAATAATGAAGCGGCAGGGGGGGGAGACCCTGCCGCTTCATTATCCTAAGCAGTCATCTGGAGTCGACTCATTTCCTCATGGATCTCTGGAACACCGCGTCGGCTTTTTTTGCCTTCTCATCGGCGATCTTTTCCCGTGCCTCAGCCTCCTTGGTCGCTGCATCGGCGCGGGCTGCGGCGGCATCTGCATTTAACTTGGCCGCATCGGCCGCCGCCTTGGCAGCCTGCGCATCCCGCAACGCCTGATCAGCTTTCGCATCAATCAGTTTTTGCTGGGCCTGCATTTTCTCCAGGTCACCGGTCGTGGCACAACTCATCAACGTTATCGCGGGGAAAAACATCATTGCCACCAGTAAAATACCTTTTTTCATCTCTAATTACCTCCCTTTCGTTGGTTTGCCCTGCTGCAATGTGTGACTTCAAAACAGGGCCCTGCTCCATACACACGATTCACATCTTCCCGACCGGCTCAATCACGATACCGTCCATATCCAGATCAAGTTTCAGGCGTCTGGTCGCCTCCCTGGCCTCGCCGGCGGTGTTGAAGGGACCGGCGATAACACGGTAACTGTTGTTCTTCGGTATAACCTGCGCCGGGATCGGCGGCCCCTGGTGGTTGATAATGGCGGCCATTCTCCGGGCGTCGATCTCGTCATGCACATCGGCGGCCAGCACATACCACGCCGCCATGTTCAGCTCCGGCGGCTCCGGCTTGCCGTACAGTTTTGCCGGGTGTTCGACCTCCACCAGTTTGGGAATCCCGTCTTCGCTCCCTGGGCTTATTTCGAAGATGGGAACCGGAATCCCCCTGGCTTCGGCCTGTACCTTCCTGATCTTTTCCCAGTCGAGCGGGCGCGCCGACTTTTTTTCAATGGCTTTCAATTTTTCATAGATTCTCTGCAACTCTGCGGCGCCCGAGTCTTCCTGGGGCGTATGGGCTTCCAGGTACAGCACGCCATTGCGTTGGCCAAGGAGGTAGGGCTGATTGACAATGACGACCGGTGTAGAAACCGGGGTGTCGCTGAAGAGCGTCTTGATGTTTTCCGGGTAGAGCCTCATGCAGCCGTTGGTTGCCTTGAGGCCGATACTGGCCGGTTTATTGGTGCCGTGGATCAGATACCCCGATTTGCTGAGATAGAGCGCGTATTCTCCCAAGGGATTCTGCGGTCCCGGCGGGACTGCCGCAGGCAGGATGTCCCCTTTTTTTCTATGATCCGCGGCAATCGAAGCGGGCACATGCCAGGTCGGCCGGGCTGCCTTGCGCTCCACGCGCATGGGGCCTTGGGGGGTGGGTCGCTCTCTGGTCCCGACCCCGACCGGGTAGGTGGACACCACCGGCGACGTGCCATCCCCCTTATACTGAAAGAGCCTCATGGTGGCCAGGTTGACCACGATGCCTTTTCTCGGAGCGTTCGGCAGGATAAAGCTCAGGGGTAACATGGTACGCACACCGGCCTCGGGCGCCCAGACATCCACCCCCGGATTGGCGGCGCTGACGGCATTGAGCCCCACGCCGAAGTGTCGGGCGATATCCGGCAGCGTATCCCCCTTTTCCAGTCTGACGACCGCCAGCCGACCAACGACGTCGTCCCCTTTGGCGACCGGAAACCTGTTTCGTTCGATCTCCTTTTCCATGTGGTCCGGGGCAAGCCATGAGTCCTCCTGGGGAGCTTTTACCGCCGCACATCCCGGGAGAGCTACGATGAATAACCATAGAGCCATAAGGCGAAACCACTGGGGCAAGCGTGACGGGGCAACGATTCGGCGCATGGGTAATATGGTACCTTTCTCACTGGTCTATACGTTATGCCGACAACAGCTTCCCCTTGGGGGGGGAGGGCCGCAATGTCCGGGGCCGGGCACAAAAAAACCGGGGCCGGAAAAGAGGTGAATTTCGGCAACCCGGCTGTCTCAGTGAGACCCTGTAGGCTTTCCGCCCCATCCTCGCGGATGGTTGAGTATTATCGTGTACCACCAAGCAGGTGTATGTCGTTTTCCGCCATCGACGGGAACCGGCATACGACGACGCCCTATAAAGGTGCACCTCGTGTTGACGCGGCCTCCAGTGTCGTTTTGATGACAAAAAAACCGGGTTGCCGAATATCTCGTGATATTTCGGCAACCCGGCTGTCTCAGTAAGACCCTATAGGCTTTCCGCCCCATCCTTGCGAATGGTTAAGTATTATCGTCTATCTCTAAAATTTGGGCCTTTCTACCAGTTCCACGGGGCGTTGTCAATTTTATTCTAAAGATAAGGTTGATTTGACGCACCCGTCACAAGCGTCCGTGAATAAAATACCCTTGTATTTCGTAATGCGTCAGAAGGTTTCATGACAGGAGAGGGGGGTGGAAACAGGTGTTCAGATCTTGGGTGATTCTTCTTGCATGGGGGCATGGGGGACTCGAAATGGCAGGCGAAAAAGTTTTGCTGAGCGTAACGTTTGTGGAGCTATATTTTATTTAAAATAAAAGTGTCGACAGAATTGTCTTGAAATTACTTTTTTTGGGGTATAGTATTTCTTAGAAGAGAAAGGTGTCGACATTATGACCGCGTTAAGTAACGAAACGAGCTCGCTATCGGCCCCCCTGACCGATCGTATTTTTGATCTGCTGCAGGATTCGATAATCAAGGGAGAGATCCCCGCGGGGAGCAAAATTTCAGAACCGGAACTGGCCAAGGCGTATGGTGTCAGTCGCGGGACCTTACGCGAAGCTTTGAGCCGCCTTGAAGAACGGCACCTCATCGTTCGGTCGCCAAACCATGGGGCAAGGGTCATATCGCTTTCTTACGAGGAACTGATCGATACCTACCAGATCCGTGAAGTCCTGGGAGGGTTGGCGTGCAGTCTCGCCGCCCAAAACATGACTGGGGATGAAATCGGAGAGCTGCGAAGGCTTCTTGATGAGCATGAGAAGAGTATCGAGGAGGACCATGGGCTCTCCTATTATCAGAAAGAAGGAGAACTTGACTTCCATTACCGGATTTTGCAGGGGAGCCGCAACAAAAAGCTTCTCGTCATCCTCGATGGCGGCCTTTACCAGTTGATCCGCATGTACCGGTATCAGTTCAGCACGGCAAGTCCCCGGCCCTATCTGGCCTTGAAAGAGCATCGCCGCATTGTCGATGCAATCGAAGAGCGCGATTCCGAGCTTGCCGACCTCCTGATGCGTCGCCACATAAGAACCGCACGCATGAACGTCGAGGAACGGCACAAAAGTGCGATGACCAAGGATGCGGACAATGGCTGATCACGACTCCGCGGGGAATCTTTTCAGGCGGGCAATCACCTCGGAAAAACAAACACGCAAGCAGAAGATTGGGGCTTTCCGTCCACGCACCAGCGTAGTGATTTGCTTGAATTCAGCCACGGTTTATTAGTCGCTTTGTTGTATACACCAAAATAGAACAGGAGGCAGGGCATGTCTGAATACGGGACGTTGCAAGAACGGGTACGCTGTAGATCGCTGTTGGACCGGGTGATGAAACCGGAGGAAACCATTCAGTTTTTCAAGGATGGGATGAGTCTTGGCTGGTCCGGTTTCACCCCGGCGGGTTATCCCAAGGCGGTGCCGATCGCCCTTGCGGACCATGTGGAGAAGAACCATCTTCAGGGTAAAATGCGGTTTAGCATCTTCAGCGGCGCATCCGTCGGTGCGGAAACGGAGGACCGCTGGGCGACCCTCGATATGATTGACCGGCGCTGGCCCTACCAGACCGGCAAGAACATTGCGGCAGGCATCAACGAGGGGCGTATCCGGATGGGAGACAAACACCTCTCCCTGTTCGCCCAGGATCTCGGCTATGGGTTTTATACCAAGGATACGCAAAGCGGAAAGTTGGACCTGGCCATTATCGAGGTCTCCGCCATCACGGAAGATGGCGGGCTTGTGCCGACATCATCCGGCGGGGTTATCCCGGAAATCCTCATGGCGTGTGATCGCGTCATCGTCGAGGTCAATTTGGGGCAACCGTCCTTTGAGGGTATGCATGACAACATCGTCTGCAATAATCCACCGCACCGTCAGGTTCTCGCTATCACCAGGGCGGATTCAAGGATCGGCACCAGCTACGTCCCGTGTGATCCGGCCAAGATCATTGCGGTCGTGGAATCACGGTATCGCGACAACGGGCGCGCCTTTTCCGAACAGGACACCACATCCGAGGCGATAGCAAATCATATCATTGACTTCTTCACCCATGAAGTCAAGGCGGGGCGGCTGCCAAAGAACCTCCTGCCGCTCCAGTCCGGGGTCGGGTCCATCGCCAATGCGGTTATCGGCGGCTTGGCCAAGGGGCCGTTCACCAACCTCAGTGTCTACACCGAAGTGTTGCAGGACACCATGCTGGATCTGATCGACTCGGGCAAGCTGGATTGCGCTTCGTCCTGTTCGCTCTCCCTCTCCAAGGACGAAGGCTTCCCGCGCTTCTTTGCCAACATGGATAAATATTCCGGGAAGATCCTCCTGCGGCCGCTTGCGGTCTCCAACGCACCGGAACCGATCCGGCGCCTGGGGGTCATCGCCATGAATACCCCGGTGGAGATCGATATCTACGCCCACGCCAACTCCACCTTGGTCGGGGGGACCAGGATGATCAACGGGATCGGCGGTTCCGGCGATTTTCTGCGCAACGGGTTCCTGAAGATCATGCATACCCCGTCCAGCCGGCCATCGAAAATCGATCCGAACGGCATCACCTGCGTTGTGCCCCACTGCTCCCATATCGACCACACCGAACACGATCTTGACTGTGTGGTAACCGAGCAGGGACTGGCCGATGTGCGGGGGATGGCGCCGAAAGAGCGCGCGAAACGCATCATCGAAAAATGCGCCCATCCCGACTATAAGCCGATCCTCTCCGAGTACCTGGAGATTGCGACCAAAGATTGTATCGCACGGAAAGTCGGCCATGAGCCCCAGTTGTGGGATAGGGCCTTCAAGATGCAGCTGAATCTGGCCCAAAACGGCACCATGAAAATAAAGAACTGGGACGTGAAAATAGATTTGTGTGAATAGGATCGCGGCACGGATGGATGGTCAAGCAGGACTTCGCACAACAACGACAGAAAGGGAGACTCATCGATATGACCGCAAACACGCAAGATGCTGCCAACGTTGTCGCAATCAACGACACTACGGCAAATCCGGCCCCCCTCGGACTGCTCGGCTTCGGCATGACGACCATTCTGCTTAACCTGCACAATGCGGGACTGTTTCCCATGGATTCCATGATACTCAGCATGGGTATCTTCTACGGAGGCCTCGGCCAGATCATTGTCGGCATTATGGAATGGAAGAAAAACAATACCTTTGGTGCGACCGCATTTACCTCCTACGGCCTTTTCTGGCTGACCCTGGTGGCCCTGATCATCCTGCCCAAGACGGGAAGCGTACCGGCGCCTGGCGACTCGGCAATGACCGCCTACCTCGTGATGTGGGGCGCTTTTACCGGGGTGCTCTTTATCGGCACCTTTCGAATGAACAGGGCCATGCAGGTCGTGTTCGGTTCGTTGACGGTACTGTTTTTTCTCCTCGCAGCCGGAGATATGACCGGAAACCACATGATCAAATTCATTGCCGGCTGCGAAGGGATCTTCTGCGGCATATCTGCCGTGTACGCCGGACTGGCGCAGGTGATTAACGAGGTCTATGGCAGAACGGTCGCCCCCCTCGGACTGGTTCGGCAACCGGGCTAAAAACGCGGTTCGTCAGGCCCTTCTCCATGCTGCATGCCTAAGCCTTCTCGTGGTGTCATAACGAGAAGGCTTTCGCGTCATTGGGGGGGCAAGGGGATCGTTATCTGGTCATCCGGCTTGTTGCCGCGTGCTCCTCAGAGAAAGGGCATGCCATGAATACGCAGGAATTCCGCGACCGGTTTCCCGATGGGGAAAACGGCCGCCACGAGAGGAGCCCGGGGCGGCCGAACGGAATGCTAGTGGGACGATGCGGCCTTTTTAGGAGGAAGGGGGGGACAAACGATGACGGTACAGGTCATGCCGGCTGCGATTTGAACTCCCGCGGGAAGCGGATCGAGTCGAATCCGCACCGGTAGCCGCTGTGCCAGCCGCACCCAGTTGAAAACAGGATTGACGTCGGAGAGGAGTTCGCGGCTCGTGGGATTGTCATGGTCGGAGATACCGCGGGCCAGGCTCTCGATATGTCCTTTCAGAACCGGGGCGTTGCCCAGAAGACGGATGTCGACCTGATCCCCCTGGTGCAGCAGGTGAAGTTTCGTCTCCTCGAAATAGCCGTAGACCCAGAACGAATTCCTGTCGATAACGGCCAGCTTTGCCTCCCCCGCCGTCGCAAAGTCACCGGGGTGAACGCTCAGGTTCGTGATGTAGCCCTCCACCGGTGAGCGCACTTCAGTACGGTTGAGGTTCAGTTTTGCCGTTTCCGCCATCACCAGGGCCTCCTGATACAGCGCCGCGGCAGAATCGGCCTGAGACCTGGAATTTTCAAGGATTTCGGTGGAAACGACGACGTTTTCCAGGCCCTCGCGTCGCCGCGCTTCCTGCTGCCGCATCGACATATCCGCTTTC
Source organism: Oryzomonas sagensis (assembly GCF_008802355.1). Lineage (NCBI taxonomy): Bacteria > Pseudomonadati > Thermodesulfobacteriota > Desulfuromonadia > Geobacterales > Geobacteraceae > Oryzomonas > Oryzomonas sagensis. Next base: position 33,411 of record NZ_VZRA01000002.1, read on the forward strand.
CGGGCCGCAAGAACGGCATTGGCCCTCTCCCATGCCAGCCGGTAGCGCTCCCGGTCAACGGTAAACAGGAGGTCCCCCTTGTGGACCAGCTGGTTGTCCTTGACGGCAACATGCACAACAATGCCGGACACGTCGGCCGCGACCCTGACCACGTCGGCACGAACCCTTCCGTCACGGGTCCAGGGGGAGTTCATGTATCTATTCCACAACGCTCTGCTGCACAGCACGGCTGCACCGAGAATGAGAATCGTGCACGCAAATTGAAACAACGGCCTAAGCTTCATGGGAAACCTCTTTAATTAAATTGTGTCGTAACGTACCGCGCCCTAGCGGAGGACCAACAGCCCGAACGCGCCGAAGATGCAGACGAAGACGCTGAGCCGGAACAGCGGTGGATGCCAGACGTGCCGATAGATTCCGCATCGCCCCATGATCCTGTCCAGTAAGGTATGGGAAACGACGCTCACCAGAAACGCCAGAAACAGGGTGGGCACAAGTGCGTCAAGCAGGGCAAATTCACGCGGCATGGGGGATCACTCCTAAAAGGTTGGCCGACGGACTGTCGGCCGTAACGGCAACAAGGACATCCTCGTCCAGCAGCGCAGTCCGGATGAGGTGCAGCGAAGCAAGCATACGATTCAGGACATTCCGGGGGCATGCGCATGCTGCTGCTGATTCGGTTTCGAGGCGGATGGTCTTGATGGCACTGGTCACGCGGTCAAGGGCGGCATCATGAAAGGTTGCAGTCGGCCGTCTGAAAAAGAGCGCCGTGGAGGACAACACGTCCTGCACGCTGTCGGCCAGCGGTTGAGGCATCCGGAGCGACCCGGCATCCTGGCGCAGGTGGATTACGGCCCGGCCGATTTCGACGACCGAGAACATCAGGGCCAGCAGTCTCCGGTCCTGCTCATCCGCTATTTTCTGCACGGCAGCCTGTTTATGCAGCAAATCACGGGTGCCGCTTTCGAAGCGATTCCTGAGACCGGCAAGGGGGGCAAAGCAGGCCATGATCACCTGATGGCGAATCTGGCGGGCCAAGCGCCGCTTGAGCCAGGAACCGGACACGGGTATCAGCGTGCGGTACAGGACCCCCGCCACCACTACCCCCACGAGAACGCCACAACCGTCATTGATAAAGTCCACCGGGTTGAATTGCATGGTATTGCTGGGGTTTGTCATCTGGATGAAAAAAACGGTGTAACCGAAGCCGATATCGACGAGGCCGGGGCGGGTGCGGAGATACAGTCCGACCATCAGAAAAGGAAGCATACTTGCGCAGAGGAGTGCAAATCCGTCCATGTCGGGCATGACAAGGAACTTGTACGCGAATGCGGCAACGAGGCCGGCCAGGTGGCCGATGAACATCCTGTTGGTGTTTCTCGATGGATCGGGGGCCGAGGCGAACAGGGCGCTGGCGATGGCGACAAAGGTGAGGGCGCTGGTGCCATAGGGCCATGCGGAAGCGATCCAGAACCACCCGATCACGATGATCCCGACAAAGGCCCTTCCCCCCGACAAGAGAGCGACTACCGGGTCGGTTCGAACGGAAAAGTCGATATCGTCCGGGGTATTCGGTTCATTTTCAGCGTTCGGCAGGGTGGCGTAGGTTTGGGTGTAAGCATGCAACTCCCGCAGGAAGCGATGCAGAAGTTCCACGGCTGTCGCAAAATCCAGCGCGGTTTGGGGGTCACCATCAGCCGTGATGTTTTTCCGCACTTCCTCGATGCGGCGTCCCAGCACTGCGCGGAAGGCGGCGATCCGTCGTGCGGCCTGATGCGCCGCATCGGCATTCGCCGGGATCTCACCTTTGGTAACGACCGTCTCGCCGAATGATTCCCACAGGCCGGTGAGAGCCAGACCCGCTGGGGTTGCGTTTTTCGTCAGCCTCTTCAAAAGGTGCTGGAATGAGCTGAAGGTGGTGGTTACCGCCATGAATTCACTGTTGAGCTTCCGCAGCCTGAGGTCGCGGCCCCGTACTTCCGGGTCTTCCAGGACCGCATTGCTGCGGATCGATTCGAGTGAGAGCACATTGCCGACCAGTCGGAGTCGCATACTGTCGAGCTCGGCCCGTCCGGCCGCGCCGGAGAGCGATGCCCGGATGAAAGCGATGAATTCCCTGTAGCGGTTCTGGACGTTGCTGGTAATGGCATCGGAAAGGCGCCGCGGGAAGACGACGTCGCTGACGACGCCGGCACACAGGATACCCAGGGTGATCTCGGTAAGCCGGGTGGAGGCGATGGAGAAGAATGCCGTGGGCTCCGGTATGGAGAATTGGCCCATCATGGCCGCCGAATACCCGGCCAGGACGCAGCCATAGGACCTGAAATTGCGGTAGAAAGCCGAGCCGGCGGTACAGAGCCCGACCCACACGGCCAGCCCGAGTACATAGAGCACCGGCTCCTGGGCAAACAGGCCCAAAAGCAGGAGGCCGACGAGAATGCCGGCAATCGTGGCGCCGATGCGATAGATGCTCTTCACCAGGACCAGGCCGGTTTGCTGCTGCATGACGATGACTGCGGTCATCATGGCCGTGCGCGGCTGATCGAGCCGCAGTTGCATGGATATCCACATCGCCAGGAATGCGGCCAGGATGATCTTGAACACGAAGATCCAATCCAAGCCGTCGGTCCTGCCCCAAAAGAGCAGTTCCCGCCATACCGTGCCGAACGGGGATTTTACGGTATCCGCCCCGCAAACGCTCATTGCCGCATCCCCTTCGCTGGCGGCGGCGTGACCGGTATCCCTCCTCCGATCGCTTGCATCAAGGCGGCGTATGCGTCGAGAAAGCGCGCCTCCACCTGCGCCTTGCGCTGGGCTTCGATCAGCGTCTGGTTCTGGGCATTGAGGACATTGAAGTAATCGGTCATCCCGGAACGGAAAGCCTGGAGCGCTATGTCGTAGGTGCGCTTTGCAAGATCATGGGCATTGTTCGACTCCCTGCGCTGCGTTTCCAGGGAGCGCAGGGTGACAATCTGATTGGCGACGTTTTCCAGGGCCCGGATCAGGGTGCTGTTGTACGATTCCACCGCGATGTCGTAATCGGCAGTTGAAACGGCAAGCTGGCTGCGGAGCCGCCCGCCCTCGAAGATCGGCAGTGAAATCGCCGGGCCGAAGCCTGCGATCAACGACCCCGGAGAGAGGAATTGGGCAAAGCTGAGGGACTGCCATCCGGCAAAAGCCGTCAGGTTGATGTTCGGGTAGAACGCCGCCTTGGCGACGTCGATCCCGTTACCGGCCGCCTCGACCATCCAGCATTGGGCTACCACGTCTGGCCGGCGTCCCAGCAGATCGGCGGGCAAGACGGCCGGCAGGCCGATCGGCACGTTGAGGGACAGGGATGGCCGGTGGATACTCTCCCCATCACCCGGCCCTTTGCCGGTAAGCGCACTCAACTGATTGCGCAACAACTCGATCGACTCGGAAATACGCTCGATCTCCGCCCGTGCCGCCGGCAACGGCGTTTCCGTCTGCCTCAGGTCGAGTTCCGTCGCGAGCCCCGCGGTCAGGCGCTTCCGGGTGATATCGAAGATGTTCTGGCGTTGGTGCAGCGTCGAGCGGGCGATGTCCAACAGAACATGCTGGAGCGACAGCTGCACGTAAACCCGTACCACCGCTGTCTGGAGGGCCAGGCGGGTCTCCTGGGCCTCGGCCGTTGCCACCTGGACGTAATCCAGGGATGCCGCAAGCGCTTTGCGGTTTTTCCCCCACAGGTCGAGTTCGTAGAAAAGATCGAGTGTCGCCCGATTGTTCCATGACCAGTTGCCGGCATAGGGCGCCGGAATGAATTGATGCTCCGTGAACTGCTCCCGGGTGAAGGCGGCGTCGGCCTGGAGGGAGGGGAACTGTGCCGATCCCGCAATCCCGCTCAGTGCCTGCGTTTTTGCAACGCGGGCCTGCGCCATGCGTATGCTCGGATTCCCGGAGGTCGCCTCCTCGACCAGACGGTCAAGCTGCGGATCGGCATACGCCTTCCACCATTGCTGCGATGGCCACGGGATCGGCTGTTTTGCGGCCGATTTCAGCGTGCTGCCTGCATTCAGCTGATTGGGATCGAGCATGTGCGAACGCGGTGCGGTATTGGGAGCATTGTGAGGCAAGCTGGCACAGCCGCCGATGACAAGCACCAGTGCCGCTTTCAAACAACTAACTGCGTTAATTTTGTTTCGAGGGGAAAACAGACTGATCTCCTAAGGGTTTTGACGGCCGATACATCTTTGGAATGTAAACCGCGCGGTTTTGGGAACGATTCATGGGAATGGCTGTGGCCGGCTGATGTCAAGAACGGTTGGCCGGCCACATGCTCTGCGTATCTGCATGGGCTGTCGTACACTGAAATACGGGGGGCTGATGCGGCATGATATTGGTGGTGCCGCTACAAAAAGTGCATACGGCAACCGCCATTACTTCATACGTTGTGCGGCAGTCCCGCTTAAGCGGCGTATGCCGGCAAGCAGCGGGGCAGCTTCAGCTTTAGGGCTGGTACAACATTCCAGCATGTGTGCCTCGGTTATAGGCTGAAGCCAAAATCATGCCAAAATATAAATTGCAATAATTTTAAGATGATATATTGTTATGCCATTGCTAAACAGTAATATGCTGCTAATATTATTGCAATATGTTGCTAATAGTATAATAATTGCAAAATATTGCGTTAAATTGCGCGGCCGCACACCAGCAAGCCGGAAAGAGAGGCCACATGGCTAACCGGGACGATTTCTTTAGAGAGGTTACGATCAGGATCTGCAGCAGCCTCGATATAAAAACAGCGCTCAGGAATGCCTTCGACTATCTGAAGCTTTACTTCCCCCTGGACACCCTCAGCCTGACCATTCACGATGTCAATATCTCATCCATCAGGAGAATCGCCAACGTCGCGGCGGACAATGTGGATCTTCCGGATGAGATCATTGCCATTCCCAAGAAACTTTGGAAACAGGTACAAGCGTGGAAGCCCACGGTTCCTACCATTATAAGCTCTGATCGCGACGATTTTTTCCGCATATTGGCACCATTCATCAAGCTTGAGGGGAATTCAAAGATTCTCGTGCCGCTCCTGATCGAGGGAAAATCACTGGGGTCGCTGATATTATGCGCGCGTGGCGAGGGAAGATATAACGCCAAACATGTAGGGCTCCTGGCGACGGTCGCCACCCCCTTTGCCATCGCCCTGGCCAATGCCTTGTCGTACGAAAAGCTTTTGAAATATCGGGATCGCCTTATCGACGACAACCACTTTCTGAACAAGGAACTCTCCACACGAGCCGGCGGCCAAATAATCGGAGAGGATTCGGGGTTGAAAAACGTCCTGGATATGGTCCAGCACGTGGCGCCGCTCAACAACACAGTATTGCTTCTGGGGGAAACGGGGACCGGCAAGGAAGTGATCGCCAACGCAATTCATTTTGCCTCGCCGCGCAAAAACGGACCATTCATCAAGGTCAACTGCGGGGCGATCCCGGGGAGCCTTATCGACAGCGAACTGTTCGGCCACGAAAAGGGGGCATTTACCGGAGCGGTCGATGAAAGGCGCGGACGCTTCGAACGCGCCGACGGCGGGACCATCTTTCTGGATGAAATCGCGGAATTGCCGCCCCCTGCCCAAGTGCGCCTGCTTCGCGTCCTCCAGAATCGCGAAATCGAACGGGTCGGGGGCAACAAATCAATCCCCGTCGATATCCGCGTGATCGCCGCAACCCACCGCAACCTGGGAAACATGGTTTCGGAAAACAGATTCAGGGAGGATCTCTGGTTCAGGCTGAATGTCTTTCCCATTATCATACCGCCGCTCCGGCAGCGCAAAGAAGACATTCCGCTCCTGGCGCGCTATTTTGTGCGGGCAAAGGCCATGGAATTGGGTTTTGCCCTCATGCCCGCCATTGCCCCGGGAGCTATGGCGCGCCTGGTGAATTACGATTGGCCCGGCAACGTCCGCGAATTGGAAAACCTGATGGAGCGCGAGGTGATACTGCACCAGGGAGGGCAATTGATGTTCGATACGCTGCTGCCGGGGGGAAGAAAAAGCGAAAACGCGGTCCCCAAAGAGGTAAGCAACTCCCCCGCCCCCTTGAGGCTTGACGAAGCGATGGCCTTGCACCTCAGTGATGTCATGCGAGTGGCCAATGGCAGGATTCATGGACCTGGCGGTGCGGCTGAATTGCTTGGTATCAATCCGAGCACCTTGCGGTGGCGGCTGGATAAGCTCGGCATAAGGCACGGCCGCTCTAAAAAAGTATCTGAGCCGTTACCATGATAGGTCGTCTCAGGGGCAACCCCGCCATTCGCCGGAACATCGGGGTATTGGCTTTCCTCTTTTTCTTTTCATCCCCCTCCTGATGTCCTTCGCCCACGCGGCGGGGCGGGAGGCCCGGTTGGGGCCGCCACCGCGCTGCCGAACCGGGGCTCTGGTTCCTTCTCTTGCCATATCTGCTCCGGTGTGATATCAAGTACGTTACTTTTGGTAATTACAGTTAACGGTGTTAATGATGGGGCTGAAGGAACGGCGCATACAACACAAGGAACAGTTCCGGGCGGAGATCCTGGCCGCAGCGCGGGAACTCTTTTCCCAGGAGGGGTACTCCCAGTTCTCCATGCGCAAGCTGGCCGCCCGGATCGAGCATTCCCCGACCACGATCTACCTCTATTTCCGCGACAAGGACGATCTGCTCTTTTATATCTGTGAAGAACTCTATGCCGCTTTTCTCAAAGCTGTGGTCGAAATCAGGCAGGCCGAGCCCGACCCGGGCCAAGCGCTCCGCCTCATCCTCCATCAGTACATTCGGTTCGGCGTCTCCCATCCCGAGCAATACAAAACGGTATTCTTCACCAGCCCGGTCGTCTATGGCTCGCCGGACAGCTTTATGACCAGGGACACGGTCGCCTTACGCTCGTACCGGGCTTTTCTCGACCTCATCAGCGAGTGCATCCAGTGCGGTGTCCTGCGGAAAAACGACTGCAATACGCTCGCGATGGTGTTCTGGAGCGCTATGCACGGCTTGGTGACCAGCATCATCTTCACCAGGGACTTCCCCATGCCCGATACCGCGCTCATGGCCGACATCCTGATAGACGGGCTCTTGAAAGGGCACGCCGCATAATTTTTTGCCCATCTGGTTAACGCAGTTAATTACGGATAGCTGTGTTATTCAACGGAGAAACAGACATGATGCATAGCAAAACGAAAACGAAACTGAATGTCATAGAGGGGGGCAGGGGAGCCAAACAGGCGGAGGCGGGAGTATCCGCAAACACCTTCCTGCATGTCGAGTCGGTCTTGGAAAAGGCCGCGCACCAGCTCGCCGCATTGCAAAACGACGACGGGCACTGGGTGTTCGAACTGGAAGCGGATGTCACCATCCCCTCGGAATACATCATGCTGCAGCGGTTTCTCGGCCGCAGCGTCGACGAAAAAACCGCTTCCCGCCTCTCCTCCTATCTCCTCGACCGGCAACTGCCGGACGGCAGCTGGCCCTTGTACGCCGTGGACGGCAATGCCAACATCAGCGCTTCGGTAAAAGCCTACTTTGCCCTCAAACTGCTCGGCCATGACAAAAATGCGCCGTACATGGTAAAGGCGCGGCAGATCATCCTCTCCCTCGGCGGCGCGGCGCGGTGCAACGTCTTCACCAGGATCACCCTGGCGCTCTTCGGCCAGGTCCCCTGGCATACGCCACCCGCCATGCCGATAGAGATCATGCTGCTCCCGCGCTGGTTCTTTTTCCATCTCAGCAAAATATCCTACTGGTCGAGAACGGTTATCGTGCCGCTGTTGATCCTCTACGCGAAACAGCCGGTCTGTGCGCTGCGCCATGACGAGGGGATAACCGAACTGTTTACCACGCCTCCCGATATGCTGGGCAACCTGGATCACTTCCGGCACCGGGCCTGGCGAAAGAATGTCTTTATCATCCTCGACCGCGTTCTCAAGCGCACGATGCACTACATCCCGAAAAGGATCAGCGCCCACGCCCTGCGCCAGGCCGAACAATGGACCCGCGAGCGCATGCAGGGGGAGGGGGGCATCGGGGCCATCTACCCGGCCATGGCCAACGCCGTGATGGCGTTGAAAACCCTCGGCTGCCGGGAGGACGATCCCGACTATGTGCGGGGGCTAGCGGCTCTCGACGATCTGCTGATTCATCGGACGCCTGCTCCCGACGCTGTTCCAAGCCTCCAGAGCCCCTTCGGGGGAGGGATCGACCGCTCTTCGGCGGCCCCCGACCTCCTGCCGTCGCGGCATGCAGCGACAGCCCGGGATGACCATTTCAGTCTCTGCCAGCCGTGCAACTCCCCGGTATGGGATACCTGCCTGAGCCTGTCGGCCCTGGTGGAAGCGGGTATACCGGGAAACCTGTTCTCCGCGGACGAGGCCATGAAGTGGCTTTTCGACCGCCAGATCAGCACGCCGGGCGACTGGTCGGGCAAGTGCCCCGGCCTGGCGTGCGGCGGTTGGGCGTTCCAGTACGAAAACACCCTGTATCCCGATGTTGACGACACCTCCAAGGTTCTGATGGGGCTGTTCCGGGCCGGAGCGCTGGAGCGGGAGGAATACCGGGAAAAGATCGCCAAGGCGGTCAGGTGGGTCATTGGGATGCAGAATTCCGACGGCGGCTGGGGGGCCTTCGATGTCGACAACGACTACCTGTATCTGAACGATATCCCCTTTGCCGACCATGGCGCCTTGCTCGACCCCAGCACCTCCGACCTCACCGGGCGCTGTATCGAAATGCTGGGGATGCTCGGTTACGGCCCGGATTTCCCGCCGATAGCCAGGGGGCTCGCCTATCTGGAAGAGGAGCAGGAGGCGTTTGGCGGCTGGTTCGGCCGGTGGGGGGTCAACTATCTCTACGGCACCTGGTCCGTGCTCTCCGGTCTGCATGAGGTGGGAGAGGATATGCAGAAGCCGTATGTCAGGAAGGCGGTGGAATGGCTCGTGGGGTGCCAGAACGGGGATGGCGGCTGGGGAGAGACCTGCGCCAGTTACGATGACCCGTCATTGGCCGGCAGCGGCGCCAGCACCCCGTCCCAGACCGCCTGGGCGCTCCTGGCGCTCATGGCTGCCGGCGAAACGGACCGCCCGGAGGTCCAGCGGGGCATGCAGTACCTGGTCGATCGCTACCACAACGGCTGGGAGGAACGGCATTTTACCGGGACCGGCTTCCCACGGGTCTTCTATCTGCGCTACCACGGCTACCGGCTCTTCTTCCCCGTGTGGGCCCTGGGGGCGTACCTGCGGCGCCGGAGAGGGGCGACCACGGTACAGGACGCGGTGCGCAGAAAATATATGGGGGGAGTTTCCTGGCTCAAGCTGCAGTAACCCGGAACAGAGGCAGAAGAAGGCCCAGGACTTTTTTGACACGGCAAAGAATCTGGAGAAGGCCCTGTCCTGGGGCGTGCCATACGAGACTGATGCTTTCTCAGCCCCTGGATGCCCCCGGATGGCTGCAAACTCGAACGTTAGCTCGTTCAGGCCTGTTCCCCGCGAAGGTTCGGGCCTTTCTTTTATTGCCTGCCGGAACGCACGTAAGGTTGGCGACCGGATTCAGGGCCGTGGTGGAACCCCTAACGCTGTTGCCGGAACCACGCAAGCAGGGCCTCAACGCTCTGCGCCCCGGCGAGCCGGGCGACGACCCTGCCGTTGCGAAGCAGCACGACGTCCGGTATGCCCCGCACGCCGAACCGTCCCGCCAGGGCCGGATTCTGCTGGGTATCGACCTGGCAGACGGCCGCCTTTCCCGCCAATCTCTCCGCTGCCGTTCGCACCGCCGGTGCGAATGAGACGCAGTGCGGTCACCATGGTGCCCAGAACTCCACCAGTACCGGCCCCGGGTAGTTCTGCACGAAGGCGTCGAAGGAGTGCTCCGTGAGCTGCTGCGGGTGGTGGTACAACGGCGGGAGGGTGGCGCGGCAGGTGCCGCAACGTCCCTGTTTCCCCTCCTTGTCGGCGGGGATTCTGTTGGCTGCGCCGCAGGATGTGCAGGTGACGATATAGTCGGACATCGTACGTTCTCCTCGAGCCATTATTTTCGCCCAAACCCGGTCCTGCGGTCAAGGGGGGCACGCAAAAAATCCGGCCCAGGGCCTGTTCGCGCCGGAAGTGGCCGGGGGGGAGCGCCATTTGGGGCGCGGCCCATGTTTGCCCTTGCAACGATCCCGGAGGTGTTGCAAAATAGTCAGCCGACTTTTCAGCCGAAGGAGAGAGGTCGGCTTGCATGGTAACAGCCGATGGACGTAAACTTGCGAACAGGGAGCAGAGATGGCGGCTAGCAAAAAGAGTGCGCTCATGGTGGAGCTGGTGGTGTCGGCCGGGCTTGTGTGCTGTCTTGCCGCCTGCATGGGCGACCTCGTCTACCGGCCGGAAAAGAAGATCGCACCGGTCGCCCCCACGGTCGCGAAGTTGCACCCCCACCTGCCGCCCATGCCGGATATGGCGGCCAACAACGCCACCCCGGCGGGGATCGATACCAGCGGCAGCGGCGTGCGTGACGATGTGCAGATCTGGATCTATACAAACTATACGACGAATGTGAAGCGCACTGTTCTCATGACCATGGCCAAGACCCTTCAGGATGTGATGGCCGCCCCGCCAAAGACGGCTGAAGAGGCGAAAAACCTGGATCAGTCCTTCAGGGATGCGGCCATGATGCTCAAGATCGTTCGGGGCCTCACGCGGCGCGAGGCCGACGAGATGGATCGGCTCCTCTATACGCAGACGGTCAATACGCCGGAACGCCTGAAGGTCTATCTGCAGTACAATTTGCTGCTGGGTGGCGGTACGGCCAAGCACTGAAAGTGGATCGGCCCGTCGGATTTCACACAAGACCCCCGCCAGGCACGGCGGGGGTCTTGTGATTCGGGGCGGTTGTTTTTAGTTGAAAAAGTATCTCGCGCCAAAGGTCGTGGAGATGCTCATGGGGTCGATATTGCCGACTTTATTGCCCTGGTAGTTGATATCGGCGTTGGGCGCCAGGATTGCCTTGAGCTGGGCGGTCAGGGCCACCTGTTTGGTCACGAAATAGTCGACGCCGCCGCTGATATGGACGCCCAGGCTGGTGTCAACGTCGGTTCTGGTCCCGTCGGAGTAGGTGAAGTCGTTGACCAGGATATCCAGGCCGGCGCCCACATAGGGGGTCAGCCGGGGGACCGCGACGTCAAAACGGTATTGGGCGCCCAAGGAGAAGTTGTTGGTTTCGGCGTTGCCGCTCTCGCCGTAGCCGTGGACATCGTAGTCGGTGTGGGTGATATCGAATTCCGCCGCGATGTTTTTGGTTATGCCGTAGATGAACCCGCCGCCGCCGACGAAAGCGGTATCCGTACTGGCGCTACGTCCCGATAGCTCGCTGTCGGCAGGGACCAGAAAGCCGAGTCTGCCGGTGACGCCGAGCCTTCCCCTGATATCGTCCGCCATGGCGGGGTTGGCGGCAAAAAACAGCGACAAGGCCAAACAACAGGAATAGATGGTCTTCTTCATAATGTTCTCCTTTGGGGATAGTGTTTGTTCACCCCCCCATCGTGTCACGGGTGGGATGAAATGAAAAAACCGGGCTGCCGAATATCTATGATATTTCGGCAACCCGGCTGTCTCGGTGAGACCCTGTAGGCTTTCCGCCCCATTCTCGCGAATGGTTGAGTAGTATCGGTTATCACATGCGCTTGTTTTCAGCGGCGACTATTTATGCACATGAGGCGCCGAATGTCAATGGCCGGGGCGCGTTCTTTTTTGTCCCTCTTTTGGCGAATCTTTGTTTATAATGGTATTCTTATTAGTAACGGGTTGGATTACTGAGAAAAAGGGAGACGCGCAATGAAAACAATATTCTTCGGACTCCTTCTCCTGTTCTCCGCCGCTTCGGCCTTCGCTGCGCCGACGGACGTGATCGGTCATGTACAGACCATGAAAGGGTCCGCGTCTTTTCTGCGGGGCACCCTTACGCAACCTGCCGTAATCGGGGGGGGGGTACATCGGGGCGACGTGGTCAGAACCGCAAAGGACGGCTCTTTGGGTATTGTCTTGGCGGATGACACGACGCTTTCCCTGGGCCCCAACAGCGAACTCGCCATAAAGGAGTACGTTTTCGACCCCAAGGACGGTAAATTCACGTTCCTGGCGCGGATGGCCAAGGGGACCTTTGTCTATCTCTCCGGGCTCATGGCGAAGCTGGCCCCGCACGCCATTCGGCTGGAAATCCCCGAGGCGACCATTGCCGTGCGGGGGACCAGGCTGCTGATCGAGGTTCAGGAGTAGTGCCGCGCAACGATGGCCATACCGGGCCGACGACAGTCATCCTGTCGGGCGTGCTGATGGTGGCGCTCCTGGCTTTGGCAGGCGGCTGCGCCTCCCGGCGGGCGGTCGTTCTGATGCCCGACCCGGACGGACATGTGGGCAAGGCGGAGGTGAGCACCGAAGGGGGGAAGCAACTGCTGGGAAAGGCCCATGAGATGACCATCGTCTCCGGCCGCTCAAATGCCCCCTCTCCCCCGGCACCGGCCGACCCTTCCTATATTGCCGCGACCTTTGCCGAGGCATTGGCGGTCGAACCGCTCCCGTCGGAAAAATTCATCCTCTTTTTCGAAACGGGCAAGACCTGCCTGATGGCCGAGTCCCAGGCCGTCATCCCCACCATCCTTACCGCCATCAAGCGGCGCAACGCCATCAACATCAGCATCAGCGGGCATACCGACGCGGTCGGCTCGGTCCCGTTCAACGACAGGCTTGCCTACGAACGTGCCCAGGCGATCAGGGACCTGCTGGTACGGAAGGGGGTCGATCCGCAGCGCCTGACCGTATCCTCCCATGGCAAGGGCAACCCTCGAATCCCAACGCCCGACGGAGTTGCTGAACCCCGGAACCGGCGCGTTGAGGTTATCGTGCGCTAGGCGTAGCCGGTATGTTCCCTGCCGCCGCCCCCTCCCGCACCACCCCCCAACGCCTCCTGCCGCTCCGGGGAGGGCGTCCCGTGCTGATTGCCGCGGGCCTTGCCCTTACGCTCTGCGCCGGATTGCTTCTCATCTTCTCGCCGCTGTTCATACAGGAGACGGAACTGCGCCTCTACGATCTCATGCTCGCCGGACGGGCCGCTCCCCAGAAAAGCGGCGTTCCGGTGATCGTGGGGATCGATGAGGAGAGCCTCAAGGCCTACGGGCAGTGGCCCTGGCCCCGTTACCGCCTGGCCCGCCTCGTGGAGCGGCTTGGGGCGTTGGGGGCGAAGGTCGTCGTGCTCGACTTCCTGATGCCGGAGCCGGACCGTACCTCTCCCGATGTCATCATGGCGGAACGGCGGCGCGACCTTGGGCCGTCCCCATCCCCACCCCCGGCCGCCGTCACGGACGTCAACTCCCAGCGCCTGGCCAAGGCCCTGGCGGGAGGGCCTACCATCCTCGGATACTATCTGGACCTTGCCACGGCAGTGAGGGCGGGAGCCGGAGGCGCTCCCCGCCTGCCCGCCGGCATGGTCGTGGCGGCCATGCCCGGAGCCGGTGCCCGGTGGCCGACGCCCACCGGGATGATCAGGGGGATTGGGACGCTGACCGCCGCAGCCGGGGCCGAGGGGTTCACCAATGCCCAACACGACCTGGACGGGGTCCTCAGGCGGGTTCCCCTGCTGATGCACTACGAAGGTGCCTATTACCCCTCCCTGGCCCTGGGGGCCGTCCTGCTCGCATCCCAAGAACGCCGTCTCCGCATCGACCGCGACGCGTCCGAGACCGTGCTTAGCTGGGGAGAGCGCCGTATCCCCCTGGACCGCCTGGGTGACGCCTTGATCGACTTCCGTACCCGGGATTCCTTCCCCTATTTTTCGGCACGGGCGATTCTGGACGGTCACCCGGCGGCCGGGAGCCTGCGGGGAAAGATCGTCCTGATCGGCGCCTGGGCCAAAGGGCTGGGCGATGTCCATCAAGTCCCGTCCGGGCAGGAACTCCACGGGGTCGAGGCCCATGCCGCCGTTATCGACACGATCCTGTCCGGCACGTTCATCGCCCAGCCCACATGGGCGCGAGGCGCCGGGCTGTTTGCCGTCCTCCTGCTGGGGGGGCTGAGCACCTGGCTGCTCAGCCGCCCCGGATACGTGCTGTCGCTTCTGGCCGTTATGGGGATGAGCGGCGGGTGCTACTGGGGGGCGCGGGCGCTTTTGCTGTCCCGGGAAGGACTGTTCATTCCGCCGCTCATCCCCATGGCGACGCCTCTTCTCGTGATGACGGCCTTGAGTCTCATGAAATACGGGATCGAGGCCCGCAAGGTGCAGCAGCGCAACCGCGACCTGATGCAGGCCCAGGATACGATCATCGTCAGCATGTCGACCCTCACCGCGGCCCGGGACAAGGAATCGGGACAGCACATCCTGCGGACGCAGCGCTACGTGGAGGTTCTTGCCCGGCAACTGGCCACGCTTCCCGGCTATGCCGCCCTGGACGAAGCGAATATAAAACTCCTCGCGAAATCCGCGCCGCTCCACGATATCGGCAAGGTCGGCATCCCGGACCACATCCTGTGCAAACCGGGTGCGCTGACCCCCGAAGAGTACGACATCATGAAGACCCACACGCTCATCGGCGCCCAGGCCCTGTCCAAAACCATGGGCGGGACCGAGCACCCGGAGAAGCTGGCCTTCCTCAATTACGCGCTCCAGATGGCCGCATCGCACCACGAAAAATGGGACGGCAGCGGTTATCCCCTCGGATTGAGCGGCACGGATATCCCCCTGGCCGGCCGGCTGATGGCCCTGGCGGATGTGTACGACGCCCTAGTCAGCAGGCGCGTCTACAAACGTGATTTCTCCCATGAAGAGGCTAAGGAGTGGATTCTGGCGAGGTCGGGCAGCCACTTCGATCCCGAGGTGGTCGGGGCGTTCGTGGCCCAAAGCGGGGAGTTCATCCGTATTGCCCGGGAGCTTGCCGACGAGGAGTGAGGGACGCTCCGCCAAGGCCCCAAGAGGCACTAGCGTATCGTAATTTTCAAGACACGTCAGGAGACGCGGCATGACACAACAAACCGCCGGTAGGGTGGCGCTGGTGACGGGGGGCGGTCAGGGGATCGGCAAGGGGATCGCCAAGCGGTTGCTGGAAGAGGGGATGGCGGTGGTCATCGCCGACAGGGACACGGAGGCGGCCCAGGAAACGGCCGGAGAGTTCGGCCCCCTGGGAGACGTGCATGCCGTGACGCTGGACGTGGCCGACGAAGCGGCGGTGGCAGGGGCGCTGGCCCAGACGCTCTCCCGTTTCGGCCGCCTGGACGCCCTCATCAACAATGCGGGCCACGGCAGTTCGCCTCCCGGCCCGGTAGAACTGCTGGAACTCTCGGAGTGGAACCGGGTCCTGGGGACCAACCTCACCGGAGCGTTTCTCTGCACCAAGCACGCGGTGCCGGCCCTGCGGAGCGCCGGGGGGGCCATCGTCAACATCGCCTCGACCCGGGCCCTCCAGTCCGAAGCCGATACGGAGGCCTACTCCGCCAGCAAAGGGGGGCTGGTGGCCCTTACCCACGCCCTGGCCGTCAGCCTGGGGCCGCACATCCGGGTCAACTGCGTCAGCCCCGGCTGGATCGCCGTGGACGACTGGAAAAAAAGCGGCAGGCGCACGGCGCCGGAACTGCGTCCGGAGGATCACGGCCAACATCCGGCGGGGCGCGTCGGGCGGCCCGAGGATATCGCCGGGATGGTGGCCTACCTGGTCTCGCCCCAGGCCGGGTTCGTCACCGGCCAGAATTTTATCGTGGATGGCGGGATGACCCGCAAGATGATCTACGTTCCCTAGGAACGAGGCGCAGGGACGCCTCCGGCGCCGCGTCAGCCGGTCGAGCCGCCCTCCATGCGCTATCTTACTGAAACAGCGGGGCCTGTTCCCGTTGGATCATGATATCCCGCAGCCGCTCTTCCCCGATTCTGCGGGTGTCCTTCTGGCGCTGCTGTTCCAGGATCACTTCCTGCCGGTAGCGTTCCTGACTGAACTGCCGCCGTTGCTGCTGCCGCACCAACTCCTGCACGGCATCCTCCTGCCGTAGCCTGGCCTGGTGCGTCGGCTGGAGCAGCTCTTCCAGATCCGGTTGCTGCTGTGCCTGCTGCCGGGCTGCCCGCAGATTCAACTGAACCAGGTCGTTGTTGTCCAGGGCATACGCTCCGCTTGAAGACGCGAGCAGCGCCACTACCAACGCCATCCTCAGCATATCAACCCCCTCTCGTCGCACATGATACTCCATCCCGCCGTGTCCACACTATAGCAGATTGCGGTCATGGCGGCCATTGTTCTTTGCGTCGATGTTCGCCGTCTCCCATGACCGTGGTGCGGCCGCATCCCGCCGTGGAAAGGTGGTATAACCAATTTATTGTCCTTGTCCGAATTTTATGAGAAACTGAAGCCATGTGTGGTTGAACCGGTGTGAATGTGCGGCGCGAAAGGGCCCATCTTATGCGCGAAAAGAGATCATCCCGCCGGATCGTTTTTGTGGCCAATGGGGTGTTGCAGTACCAAAGCCAGCGTTTCCCCTGTTATGTTGAAAATATTTCCCTGCACGGGGCGCTGGTCAGTTCGGACGACGCTGCCTGTGATGTGGTCCGCCAGGGAGAACGGTGCGTGCTGACGCTGCAGCAGGGCGACGGTCTCCCCCCGCTCGATGTGGCAGCCCAGATCATCCACTACGGGTTTGGCCTGGTCGGCCTGAAATTTGGCGAACCGGATGCCGCCCTGGAAACCGCCCTGACGGCCATTGTGGGGCGGGCGGTTCAGGAAGAGGTGGCGGGCGGCAAGGATTCCTCCCGCCTGTACACCCGCCTGGGGATCAATACGGACCGGGGCCGCTGGAGATAACGACGTGACCTTGGGAGACATACTACCATTGCGCAACG
Source organism: Oryzomonas sagensis (assembly GCF_008802355.1). NCBI lineage: Bacteria > Pseudomonadati > Thermodesulfobacteriota > Desulfuromonadia > Geobacterales > Geobacteraceae > Oryzomonas > Oryzomonas sagensis. The sequence continues at coordinate 50,246 of NZ_VZRA01000002.1, forward strand.
GTATGCCCTTCTTATCCCGGTTTGCCGCCGCGCTCTTCATGGCCGCGGCGACCATTACCAGTCTGCTTTCCGGCGCCGCCCTGGCCGATACGCTCCAGGGCACTCCCCAGAAGGTGATCATCGTCGGCGGGGACCGGGAGTACCCCCCCTACGAGTTCATCGACAAGAACGGCCAGCCCTCGGGGTATAACGTGGAGTTGACCCGCGCCATCGCCGATGTCATGGGGATGAAGGTCGAATTTCGGCTCACCGGCTGGGCGGAGATGCGTACTGCCCTTCAGGCTGGAAAGGTCGACGTGCTCCAGGGGATGTCCTACTCGGAGGAACGCTCCCGCGAGGTGGATTTCTCCCTCCCCCACACCATCGTGAACCACGCCGTCTTCGCCCGCCGGGAGTCCCCCATGATCAACACCTTCGACGAGATCGAAGGGAAGGCGGTGGCGGTCCACCGGGGCGGGATCATGCACGACTATCTGGTCAAAAAGGGGTTCAGCGGCAAGCTGATCCTGACCGCCACGCCGGCCGACGCCCTGCGTCTTCTGGCCGCCGGCAAGACCGACTTCGCCATCGTCGCCATCGTGCCGGGGATGTACATCATCCGCGAACTGAAGCTCACCAACCTGATTCCGGTGGTCCGTAACGTGGCCACCCACCGCTATTGTTACGCCGTGAACCGGGGCAATGAGGAGCTGATCTCCCGCTTCAACGAAGGACTGGCCATCCTCAGGAAGACCGGGCAATACCAGGCCATCTATGAAAAGTGGCTCGGCGTGCTGGAGCCGAACCGCGTGGAATGGGCCACCGTCACCCGGTACGCCGCCATCGTGGGGATACCGCTGGTGCTCCTCTTGGGCGGTTTTGCCCTCTGGTCCCGCACCCTGCACCGCCAGGTGGCCCTGCGCACCGCCGACCTGACCCGGGAGATCGCCGAGCGGCGCCATGCCGAGGAGGAGTTGCTCCTCAACCAGCAGCAACTGGTCCAGGCGGACAAGATGGCCGCCCTGGGGGTCCTGGTCTCCGGCGTCGCCCACGAGATCAACAACCCCACCGGCCTGATCCTCCTGGAGGTCCCGATCCTCAGGCGGTTTTTCCAGGACGCCTCCAAGGTGCTGGAGCGGTACTATCAGGAAAACGGCGATTTCACCTGCGGCGGGCTCCGCTATTCGCGCATGCGGGAGGAGATGCCCCGCAGCCTGGAAAAGCTCCAGGAAGCGGGTAAGCGCATCAAGCGGATCGTGGACGACCTGAAGGATTTTGCCCGGCGCGACGATACCGCCTTCAACGACACCATCGACCTGAACGCCGTGGCCCAGGCCGCCGTCCGGCTGGTCGAACCCTCCATCCGCAAGGCGACCAACCGGTTCAGCACCGGGTATGCCGAGGGGCTCCCCGCGGTCCGGGGCAATGCCCAGCGCATCGAGCAGGTGCTGGTAAATCTGATCATCAACGCCTGCCAGGCCCTGCCGGATACCGGGCGGGGCATCGAACTCGCCACCCTGTACGATGCCCCCCGCGGTGCCGTCATCTTCCGCCTGCGGGACGAGGGGAGCGGGATCTCCCCCGAGCACCTGTCGCGCCTGACCGACCCGTTTTTCACCACCAAGCGGGACATGGGCGGGACCGGCCTCGGTCTCTCCGTCTCGGCCGGGATCGTGAAGGAGCACGGCGGTACCCTGGAGTTCGATTCGACCCCGGGCAGCGGGACCACCGTCACCCTGACCCTGCCCGAATACCGGAAGGAGAACGTAACGTGAGCGAGCCCCTGTATCCCGATTTCGGCATCCTCCTGGTGGACGACGAGCCGGACTGGCTCAGTTCCCTCTCCCTGACCCTGGAGTCGTGCGCCGGCATCACCAACATCGCCACCTGCAACGACAGCCGCCAGGTCATGGCCATCCTGGACCAGGGCAAGATCGGCCTGGTGCTGCTGGACCTCACCATGCCGCACCTGTCGGGGGAAGAACTTTTGGAGCAGATCGCCGAGCGCCATCCCGAGATCGCCTCCATCGTCATCAGCGGCTTGAACCAGGTGGAGACCGCCGTCAACTGCATGCGGCGGGGGGCGTTCGACTACTTCGTGAAGACCGACGACGATGACCGCATGGTGAACGGCGTGCTCCGGGCCGTGCGCATGCAGGAGCTGCAGCGGGACCACCGGGAGTTGGCCAGCCGGTTCGGTTCGCCCGAGGTCCGTCACCCCGAGGCCTTCAGCGCCATCGTCACCAACGACCGGGGGATGCAGGCGGTCTTCACCTACGCCGAGGCGGTGGCCCGAAGCCCCCAGCCGCTTCTGATCACCGGCGAGAGCGGCGTGGGCAAGGAACTCGTCGCCCGCGCGGTCCACGCCCTGAGCGGCTGCCGGGGCAAGCTGGTGACGGTGAACGTTGCCGGGCTGGACGATACGGTCTTCGCCGACACCCTGTTCGGCCACGTGCGGGGGGCCTTTACCGGCGCCGAGCAGGCGCGGCGCGGCATGGTGGAGGAGGCGGCCGACGGCACCCTGTTTCTGGACGAGATCGGCGACCTGAGCATCCCCTCCCAGGTAAAGCTGCTGCGGCTGCTCCAGGAGGGGGAGTATTTCCCCCTGGGGTGCGACCTGCCGAAGCGGCTCAAGGCCCGCATCGTCGTCGCCACCCATCAGGACCTGACGGCCAAGGAGGCGGCGGGGACCTTCCGCCGGGACCTGTACTACCGGCTGCGAACCCACCAGCTTCATGTGCCGCCGCTGCGGGAACGGCGCGGGGACATCCCCCTGCTGCTGGACCATTTTCTGGAGGAGTCGGCCCGGGCCCTGGACAAGAAGAAGCCGACCCCGCCAAAGGGCTTGGCGCAGTTCCTCGCCACCTACACCTTCCCCGGCAATGTGCGGGAACTCAAGGCCATGGTCTACGACGCCGTCAGCGTGCACCGGGACCGGATGCTCTCCATGGAGTCGTTCATCAAGGCCGTGGAACGCTCCCAGAAGCAGGGCGGGGGGGGCGCGGTGGCCCCGGCGGCCCGGCAGAACCCCTTTGCCGGGTTCGACGAACTGCCCACGTTCAGCGATGCCGCCGCCTTCCTGGTCATGGAGGCGCTGGACCGGGCCAACGGCAATCAGACCCTGGCCGCGCGGCTTCTGGGCATATCCCAGCCGGCGCTCTCCAAACGCTTGAAGATGCGGCAGCCGGGCTAAACGTAAGAACGAAGGAGAACAGCCATTCTGCTCACCACCACCATCGAGATATTCGTCATGGCCATCGGGGCCGGGATCGTCGGTTCGGTCCTGGGGCTCGGCGGCGGCATCATCATCGTCCCCGCCCTGACCATCCTGTTCGGCGTGTCCATGCGCACGGCCGTGGCCGCCTCCACGGTCTCCATCATCGCCACCTCCACCGGCGCTGCGGTGGCCTTTCTGCGGGATAGGCTGACCAACACCCGGGTGGCCATGTGGCTGGAGATGGGCACCTCCGCCGGGGCCCTGAGCGGGGCTCTGATCGCCGGCTACCTGCACCAGCGCTTCCTGTACATCATGTTCGGCCTGCTTCTGGCCTATTCGGGCTACAACATGTTCAGGACCCGCAAGGCCGAATTGCCGGGCGAGGTCGTGCCCGACCGCCTGTCGCGAAAGCTGAACCTGGCCGGTTCCTACTACGACCGCATGCTGGGCCGCCGGGTGGAGTACCAGGTCACCCGGACCCTGCCCGGGCTGGTCCTCATGTATTTTTCCGGGGCCGCGGCCGGACTCCTGGGCATCGGCGCCGGCATCTTCAAAGTGCCGGCCATGGACCAGGTCATGCGCATGCCGTTCAAGGCCTCCACCGCTACCTCCAACTTCATGATCGGGGTCACGGCGGCCTCCGGCGCAGTGGTCTATTTTGCCCGGGGCGACGTCAAGCCGCTGGTGGCCGGGCCGGTGGTGCTGGGGGTGCTGCTGGGGGCGGTAGTGGGCGCCCGGCTGATGGTCCGGCTGAAAACCTCCACCATCCGCAAGCTCTTCATCCCGCTGATCGTCTACACGGCCATCGAGATGATCTACCGGGGGGTAAAGGGATGACGACCGAAACGCACCACGAGACCCCGTCCCCCCACGAGCCGATCGAACTGGTCCTGGCGCGCCTGTTGCGCATCGGCTCCATCATCGCCGCCATCCTCCTGGCCCTGGGGATCGGCGCCATGCTGCTGGGGGGGCATGCGGTGGTTGGCCCGCGCCTGATCACCGCCGGCCTGCTGGCGCTTCTGGCAACGCCGATCATGCGGGTGATGGTGGCGGGGGTGATCTTTGCCCGGGAAAAGGATTGGCGCTTCGCTTTCTTCTGCCTGGTGGTGCTCTGCTCCATCGTTGCCGGCATCCTGCTGGGGCATGAACATGGGGGGTAGTGCCCCATATTATGTGAATCCCGTAACCATGCGACAGGTGGCCCCATGATAGACAAGGAAACGATAACGACACTGTTCCACAGGTTCGGGGTATTCACGGTTCTGCAAAATGCCGTGGTCTGCTTGGTGGCCTACCCCTGCGGGGAATACTCCACCGGCATCTTCCACGGCGAGTCGGCAAGCATGGGAGGGCTCTGGTCGCTCATCTCCGGGCTCGTGGTGCTCCAGGCCACGACCCGCGACACCTGGACGTCGGCAGGGCTCCGGGTGCTCGGAACCTTTATCGGTGCGTTCGTCAGCGGGCTGTATCTCTCCTTTATGCCCTTCAGTCCGGTCGGCATGGCCGTATCCATCGGCGTGACCATTGCGCTGTGCCAGATCCTGAAGGTGCCGGAACACAGTCGTCTCGCCGCCATAACCGTGGCGGTCATCATGGTGATTTCGCATATGAATCCTACGCTTAACCCGGCCATGAATGCGGTGTTGCGTTTCGGCGAGGCGTGCATCGGCTCCGTCGCCGCCCTGGCCATCGTCTTCGTGACACCCCGGTCTGAAACCCGATCCTGAAGAGGCAAAGCGACGCCGGTGCAAAGGGGGCTGGATATGCAGCTGGACAAGGCGGAAATCCTGATCGTGGGGGCGGGGATCATCGGGCTGACCATTGCCCGGGAACTGGTCCGGGCCGGGTACGGCGACATCGTGATCATCGACAAGGAGCCGGAGTTGGGCAGGCACGCCTCGGGGCGCAACAGCGGCGTCCTCCATGCCGGGATCTACTATTCCCCCGACAGCCTCAAGGCCAGATCGTGCCTGAACGGCAACTTCCTGATGCGCGCCTACTGCAAGGAAAAGGGGCTCCCCCTGCTGGAAAACGGCAAGGTGATCGTGGCCCGCACGGCTGAGGAGTTGCCGACGCTGGACGAACTCCACAGCCGGGCCACGGCCAACGGCGCCAAGGTGGAGATGATCGACGAACACCAGCTGGCGGAGATCGAGCCCAACGCCCGGACCGTGGAGCGTGCCCTGTTCTCCCACTACACGGCGGTGGTTGACCCCAAGGCGGTGTTGAAGAGCCTTAAAAGCGACCTGGAAGAGAGCGGCCGGGTGCGCTTTCACCTGGAGTGCCCCCTGACCGGGTTGAGGGGGAGCGGCACCGCCCGGACCGGCAAGGGGGAAATCGGTTTCAGCCGCTTCGTCAACGCGGCGGGCGCTTACTGCGACAAGGTGGCCCGGCTGTTCGGCGTGGCGGGGGATCTCCGCCTCATCCCCTTCAAGGGGCTCTACCGGCTGCTGCGCAAAGAGGCCCCCTTCACGGTCAACTCCAGCATCTACCCGGTGCCGGACATCCGCAACCCCTTCCTGGGGGTCCACTTCACCCGCAGCGTCCACGGCGACGTCTACCTGGGGCCCACGGCCATCCCCGCCTTCGGCCGGGAGAACTATGGCATCCTGGCCGGGATCGACCGGGAGGGGTTCGGCATCGCCCTGGAAGACCTGACCCTGTTCCTGGCCAATCCCCTGTTCCGCAGCGTGGCCCTGAGCGAACCGCTGAAGTATCTCCCCTCCTGCTTCTACCGGGATGCGGCCCGGCTGGTGAAGGAACTCTCCCCCACGGACGTGCTCCCCTCCGCCAAGGTCGGCATCCGGCCCCAACTGGTGGACTGGGAGACCAAGCAGATGATCATGGATTTCCTGGTGGTGGCGGACGGTTCTTCGCTCCACGTCTTGAACCCCATCTCCCCGGCCTTCACCTCGTCCATGGACCTGGCGCAAGGGATCGTGGCGGCGCATTTCAGGGGGTAGGGGCGCATTTTGAAACCCGCTATTTCACGGCAAAGCCTCTATAGTCGGTGAAATCCTTATGATGCCCCTCTGTCAACTCCCGCTCATAATCGGCAACGGCCTCCTTGTACTCATCATGTGTCAAATTGTCCCCCATATCCTTACTGTCCATCTCGTAAAGGGTACATCCATCCGACCCGATCTCTGACAAGAGCTGTTCCTGCGACAGAGGAGTCAAGGTGACCCGTGCCACGACCCAGCCTATCCGTGGCGATTGCTGCACATAGTAGATGTGATCGGGTTCAAAGTTGATCTTCGCCTCTTCAAGGCTTTCCGTTCGCGCAATGAGGTATTTTACGCCGGGTTCAATGTCGTATTTAACAATGCAGCTTTTGCCTTTTGTCACACCGATGATGCTCTGGTCGAGATAGGTGTGGAAGTTTACCGCCCCTCCGAATGACGTTGTCCTGGCGATTACCAAGGCCGCTTTGCCGGCAGTGGGTTTTACGGTTTTGATATCGAAGTTGTCCTGTTTCAGAACCATGTGTGCCGGCGTACATGCCGTTAGCAGAAGAATAAACGGAATGACCAGCCACAATCTTTTTCCTCTCGACTGCTCGCAATGATTTTTCATGGGCTCGCTCCTCCTCGCATTGAGAGACGTTCACTCTACTGCTTAACGTTGTTGCCACTGAACCAAGAACACTTGCGAATCGACTTTAGGGCGAGGCCAGGGGGCTGGTCGCCAAATTCCAAAATTCGAGAGACCCGCCCCACCTTGCCTCATTTATGCCTCCGGCCTGACCGGCGAAGTCGCGTCCTCGCCGACGACCGTTGTCCAGGGGCGCACGCGCCAGCTCGTGACGAGACCGTTTTTAACGTAGGGATCGGCAGATGCGAACCGCTTGGCCACATCGTCCGACTCCCCTTTGAACAGCAGGACCGAAGCGTCCACCGGGTCGGCCAGCGCCCCGCCGAGGACGAGTTCGCCCCGCTCCTGGGCCTGCCAGGCAAGGGCGAGATGTTCCGCCCGGAATTCGGCCCGGCGCTCCAGGTAGTCGGAGGAAACGTTGTAGAACAGTAGGTAGTGCATACGGCCTCCTTGAAAAATTATTATGGTGTCGCCCGTTAAAAGGCTGGCCTGCCGATTTTGAATTTGTGGGCCAATCCCTCTTTCCCCCTCCGGATTCAAGCGGCCCGTTTCCAGGGATTGATCCGGGCCAGTTCCTCCGATGCCCCCCGCTCCGCCTCTTCCGTATCGAAATCGGCCTGCAGTCCCAGCCAGAACCCGGCGGTCGTGCCGAAGAACCTGGCCAGCCGGACGGCCGTATCGGCGCCGATGGCCCGCTTGCCTTGGCAGATGGCGGAAATTCTGGACTCGGGCACGCCGATCTCCTTTGCCAGCCGGTACTGGCTGATGCCCATGGGTGCCAGGAATTCCTCTTTCAGCACTTCGCCCGGATGAATGTTCGGCAGTTTGTCCATACCTGTTACCTCAAGATGCGTCGTTGTTAATGATAGTCACAGATCTCGACGCGGGATGCTGTGCCGTTTTCCCACACAAAGCAGATGCGCCATTGGTCGTTGATCCTGATGCTCCACCGCCCTTCCCGGTCGCGGGCAAGTTTCTCCAACCTGTTGTTGGGCGGGACGCGGAGGTCTTCGATTACTCTTGCGTTGTTCAGCATCCTGAGTTTGCGCCGCGCCACCGCCTGGATGTCGTGGGGCAGCTTGCGGGAGAATTCGCCCACCCAGATTTTCAACGTCTCGTTGTCATGGAAGCTCTGGATCATGAAACATAATACTACCGCAGGGCGGAAGTATTTGCAAGGATGGTAATTCGCTTCAGGATATCAGGTCATGCCAACAAAAAACGCGGCATGATTGGAGGTGAACAGGGGCGGGTCGTTCCTCATGATCGCCCCTACGGCCGGGTCGCGCTTGAACTCCCTGTCCAGGAAGCCCCGCACCTGTTTGCGGCCCCAGCCGTTGGGATGGCGGAACGCGGTGTAGAGGGACAGGTCTCCCTCGTAGAACGGGTCGATGCCGTAGCCGGCCGCCTCGTCGCCGCAGATCGGCATGTTGAACAGGGCCAGGTTCATGAAGGTGACGGCCTCGTGGTGGCGCACCACGAACTCCAACGTGTGCCTGGCCTCGGCCTCGGTCTCGGCCGGGGTGCCGAACAAGAGATACAGGTAGACCCCGATCCCCGCCGCGTGCAGGTTGCGCAGCACCACCGACGCCTCCCCGATATCGATCCCCTTGTGCAGCCGGTCCAGCACCCCCTGATCCCCCGATTCCAGCCCGAGTTTGAGCATCACGCACCCCGAACGCTTCAGGGCACGGCAGAAATCCGGGTCGGCCAACTCCGGGCCGAAGCGGGCGAAGCCGTACCAGGGAACGCCGGGCGGGTCCGCGGCCAGGGCCCGCAGGAACGCCGGGCTTAGGGCGTTGTCCAGCAGGTGCAGCAACACCGGCTTGGTGTGGGCCGTCAGCGCGTGCAGGTCGGCCAGGGCCTCCGATACCGGCAGCGGCGTGTAGCGGTTCCCCTCGGCCCGCTCCGGGCAAAAGGAACAGCGGTTCCAGTAGCAGCCGCCGGCAGTCGCGTAGGGGAGGATGAAGCCGGGCGCGAGGTAGTCGCCCATGGGCAGCAGGGTGTAGTCGGGCCTGACGCGCCCCTGGTCCGGGGCGGCGGAGCCCAGGAGTTCCAGCAGGGGGAGCTCCCCCGGTCCCGCTATCAGGTGGTCCACCAGCCCGCCGAAGGGGTTCCGCCACCCCGGCTGGCGCAGCCAGGAGGTGACCAAGCCGCCCCCCAGGACGACTCGCAGGTTGGGGAAGCGTTTCCTCACCTGGCCGATCATGGCAAAGGTGGTGAGCGCCTGGCTCAGGTAGTTGAGGGAAAAGCCGACCGTGGCGATGCCGTCGAGCCATGCCTCGAAACCGGCGCTGAACCAGGGATAAAAGGGGCTCTGCTCGGGATGTTGGGCGGCGAAGAGCAGGTCCGCGCTCCGCAGGGGGGAGAGGTGGGCGTGCTGGTAGTCCGCCAGGCCGACGACCGCGCCGCTTGCCTGGCCGGCCACGGCCAGCAGGCGGTTCAGGTCGCGCACGGCCCGGCTGTAGCGGTCGGGGGAGCGGTACAGGCCGCCGCCCCGCAGGTCGGCCAGGTGGCGGGCGCGCCCCTTGGCGGCCCGGCGGCTCCAGGTATCGTCGGTTGCGGCGGGCTGTTCCAGCAGCCAGAGCAAGCCCTCCAGGTTGGCGTCCAGCACTCGGCAGGGGAGGCCGCGGCCGTGCAGGGCGGCCGCCAGTTGGACGATGCCGGCCGGCGGTTCGCACGGCTTGGCTACGGGGGGGAATATGAGGAGCATGGAGCCATTATGATGAATAGAGGGCGTCATGGCAAGCGCCGTGAAAGGCTACCACCCCCGGCCCTTTAGGCCCCAGAGGGTCCTCCTAAACGAGGAGGGGAGGAACACGCCTCTTCCCCCTCCTCGATAAGGAGGGGGTTAGGGGGTGGTAGCTTGATTTAAACCCCCATAACCAACGGTTATATCGTAACCTTTGGTTATGGGGGTAGCTATCCTGCTGAAATGACAATGTCTACGGAACGCTGCGCCGCTCAGTCATAACAAAAGGTTATGGCGGTTCATGTGCGCGCATTGGGGTGATATCTACATTTATATAACAATATCGGTATGTTGATGAATAATTGCCGCGCTGGCATTGACTGTGCTTAAGCAAGGGATAGAGTTTACAAGCGGATCATGTGAATCCGCTAATCAATCCCTCAAGGTGGAGGTTCGTCATGGCAATGTTCTGGATCCAATTTGTGCTCGTACTAGGTGCCGTACTCATCGGCATCCGCAGAGGTGGCGTTGCGCTTGGTATGATCGGCGGTCTGGGCGTGTCACTGCTGGTGCTGGGTTTCCGCAGCGCCCCCTCCGAGCCCCCCATCGCCGTCATGCTGATCATCCTGGCGGTGGTTACGGCGTCTGCGACCCTGCAGGTTGCCGGCGGCCTCGATTATCTGGTGCAACTGACCGAGAAGATGCTGCGCGCCCATCCCAAATACGTGACCATCCTGGCGCCGCTCTCCACCTTCTTCCTGACGGTCTGCTGCGGCACCGGCCATGCCGTGTACGCCCTGCTCCCGGTCATCTCCGACGTGGCCCTGAAGACCAAGATCCGCCCCGAACGCCCCATGGCCATCTCCAGCGTCGCCTCCCAGATGGGCATCACCGCCAGCCCGGTTGCGGCGGCCGTGACCTTCTTCCTGGGGTTTGCCGCCAAGGCCGGACACCCGGTCACCCTGATCGACATCATCATGGTCACCATGCCGGCCGGCATCATCGGCGTCCTGGCCGCCGCCGCCTGGAGCTTCAACCGCGGCAAGGACCTGGACAAGGACCCCGACTTCCAGGCACGGCTGCAGGACCCTGACTTCAAAAAGAACCTGGACGCCGATGTCACGACCCTGGGCAAAGAGATCTCCACCACCGCGAAGATTTCGGTGCTCCTGTTCTTCGCCGGCGTCGGCTCCATCATCCTGCTGGCAAGCTGTCCCCAACTGCTCCCCCTGGGGATGGACAAAAAGCCGATTCCCATGACCACGGTGGTCCAGTTCGTCATGCTTGGCTACGGCGCCTTCATCATGTTCACCGCCAACGTCAAGGCCAAGGATATCGCCCACTCCAGCGTGTTCATCGCCGGTATGATCGCGGTCGTGTCCATCTTCGGCATCGCCTGGATGAGTGATACCTTCATCACCGCCAACAAGAAGTTTCTGGTGGAGAACATCGGCATCATGGTCAAGATGGCCCCCTGGACCTTCGCCATCGCCACCTTCTGCATCTCCGCCTTTGTGAAGAGCCAGGCCGCCACCCTCGCCATCACGCTCCCCCTGGGCCTGGCGCTCGGCCTGCCGATCCCGCTGCTCCTGGGCCTGATGCCGGCCAGCTACGCCTATTTCTTCTTCGCCTTCTACCCCAGCGACCTGGCCGCCATCAACATGGACCGCACCGGTACGACCCATATCGGCAAGTACCTGCTCAATCACAGCTTCATGATCCCCGGTTTGATCGGTGTCTCGGTATCGACCGTGGTGGCCTATACCATCTCGCAGGTCATGTTCTAGACCGGGATTTCATCCGCGGCCCGGGGCCGCCTGTTTGTCCCGAACATGGGAGATCACAACGGAGTTGATCGCTCCATATTGAAAAGGTGGGCACGACAACGTGCCCACCTTTTTTTGGCCGAAAATGGAATCCGTACCCCCGGGGGGGCGATAAGACAATATGCATCTGCTCACCCAAAAGCACGTCTCCGTGGCCGAGGTCAACGGCAAGGAGATGCTCCACGTAGACCCCGCAAGACACCACCCTGCTTGCCAATACCGTCATGCGGGATGTGAGCTTCATGCTCCGAACGGCACAGCGTGCCGTCACACAAAATGACAAGTGGCAAATCTTTAGTATCATCTCTTCATCGCCGTTGCTGACGGCATGCCGTGATCGGGATGCACCGCCTGTAGCGCCTGACCCGGATAACGCATCGGAATGATACCACATCACCATTTGACGGAGGTTCGCATGGGCATGACAGGTAGCAAAATCAGTTTTTCCGCCAAGATACTCATCATGGTGCTGGCATCCAGCATCGGCCTGGCCGCGGTCACGGGCCTGATCGCCCTGAAGCAGTACCATGCCGGCTACACCAGCTTTCTGAAGTCCTACCGCCAGTCGCTCTTCAACGATTTCGATTCCCAGGCCAAAAGCGAGGTGGAAACGGCCGTAACCCTTTTGAAACGGCTCCACGAACGGAGCCTGAAAGGGGAGATCACCCTCGATGAGGCCAAGTCCCAAGGGGCCGACCTGCTCCGGTCGCTTCGGTACGGTAAGGAGGGCTATTTCTGGGCCGACACCACCCAGGGGGTCAATGTGGTCCTGCTTGGCGGCCCTGCCGAAGGCAAGAGCCGCATCAACAAAAAGGACGCCAAGGGGAAGTACAATATCCAGGAGATTATCAAAGCCGGGATGCAGCCGGGCGGCGGCTTCAGCGACTACTTCACCACCAAGAAGGACAGCACGGTGCCCCAGGCGAAACGAAGCTATTCGCTCCTGTTCGAGCCCTTCGGCTGGGTGGTCGGGACCGGCAACTATGTGGGCGACCTGGAGGCGTTGGTCGCAAAGGCTACCGAAGAAAATCGCAAGCAATTGATGGCGGGCATCTACACCATTGTGACGGTGATCGTGGCTCTGGTTATCCTCATCTCATTTTTGTCGGTGTTCATGACCCGACGCCTGCTCAGCTCCCTGGGCACCGAGCCGGATTATCTGGCCGAGATTTCCGGGCGGGTGGCGGAGGGGGACCTGACGCTGCACCTGGAGGCCGGACGGGGCGGGGTCTACGAGTCTATGCGGCGCATGGTGGAGAACCTGCGGCAGATCATGGAGCGGGTCAACCAAAACGCCCAGACCGTTTCATCTTCGTCGGAGACGCTTCAGAACACCGCCGGGCAGACCGCCGCCAGTTCCCTGCGGGTGGTCGGTCAGGCCACCGCCGTGGCTACCGCCAGTGAAGAAATGTCCGCCACCAGCTCGGATATCGCCAACAACTGCCACATGGCGGCGGAAAGCTCCAACCGGGCCAGCGCCACCGCCCAGCAGGGGGCCGGCATCGTGGAGGCGACCATCGAGGGCATGGGGCGCATCGCCGATAAGGTCCGCGGCACGGCCCAGGTCGTGGACAAGCTGGGCACGCGCTCCGACCAGATCGGCGAGATTGTGGCGACCATCGAGGATATCGCCGACCAGACCAACCTGTTGGCCCTGAACGCGGCCATCGAGGCGGCCCGGGCCGGCGAGCAGGGGCGCGGCTTCGCCGTGGTGGCCGACGAGGTGCGGGCACTGGCCGAACGGACCACGCGGGCGACTCGGGAGATCGGAGAGATGATCAAGGCAATCCAGTCCGAGACCAAACAGGCCGTTGCCGCCATGGAGGAAGGGGTCACCGAGGTGGAAAAGGGCACCACCGAGGCCGCCCGCTCCGGGCAGGCGTTGTCCGAGATCCTTGGCCAGATCAACGAGGTGACCCAGCAGATCAGCCAGATCGCTACGGCCGCGGAGGAACAGACCGCCACCACCCGGGAAATCAGCAGTAACATCCAGGATATTTCCGATACCATCCAGAAGAGCGCCCAGAGTTCCCAGGAGGTCAGTCAGGCGTCCTCGCAGCTTTCCCGTCTGTCGGTGGAGTTGCAGGATGTGGTCGCCAGCTTCAAACTGTAGGCAGGGCAGCCGGGGCGGGATACGACAAAAAAATCCCCGCGATCAGGAGGGGACCGCGGGGTGCCGTATGGGCCAGTCGTGTTATGTAAGGTAGACGATTCGTTTCTCGTTTTGGTTACAAAAAAGTTGCAGTGTCATGATTTTTTCCCGCGTGGCCGGAAAAGCGCAGCCGGGAACTGCCAGACAGTTGCCGGAGCTGCGATAATGCTCTATTATAGTACTACGTTGGAAAAACGGCCTGCCTCCGAAGAGCTGTCTTCGGTGCAGGCGAGAGGATTCCTCTATGAACGAAAGCGAAAAAAGCGGCGCAGCCATTACCCCGCACGATACGAGATACCTGTTTGTACTCCCGTTCTCCACGGACCCCGTGCTGGCCAGGCGTTTTCTGGCGAGCGACCGGCAGATGGTCGGCAATATCCGTTTCGGCAAGATTCTGGAAACCCTCGACAAGGTGGCCGAGAACACCACCTTGGCCTACGTCAACCGGTTTTACCGGGATGCCCGGGTCGTCACCGCCGCCATCGACAGCGTTGTGATCAGGAACCTGGCCGACACGAACCACGATCTGGTCTTTTCCGCCCAGATCAACCATGTGGGGCGTTCTTCCATGGAGGTGGGCATCCGGGTCGAATCCCTGGGGGCGGGGTGGGGGCATCTCGCCACGTGTTACTTCACCATGGTCGCCCGTTCGGCGGATAGCGGCGAGGCGAGGAGCCTCGCCCTGCCGCCGTTGACCTACGCCGAGGAGATCGAGGTAAAACGCTACAAGAAGGCCGAACAGCGGCGCCAGGCGTACCGGGAGAGCCTGGCGAAGGCGGAGGAGATGCCGTCCCTGGACGAGTACCTGTTCCTCAAGAAGCTGCACAAGGAACAGGAGGCGGAAGGATTCAGCGGCATACGGGTCGGGCAGCTGGTGCTCGCATCGACCCAGCGGGCGTACCCGGAGCAGGAGAACGTGCCCAAGACCGTGTTCGGCGGCTACCTCGTCCGCAGGGCCTATGAACTGGCGGCCCTGGCCGCGGAGATGATCGCTCCCGGCAGGGTGGTGCCGTGCCAGGTGAACCGGATCAATTTCAACCAGCCGGTGTTTCTGGGCGACCAGCTCAAATTCATCGCGCGGGTGGTCTACACGGGCAAGACGACGATCACCGTCCAGTCCGACATCGAGCGCTTCAGCCGGGACGCGGGCGACAAGGCCCTGTCCAACTCATGCCTGTTCACGTTCAGAAACGTGGACAGTGACCTGCAGCCCCAGCCGGTGCCCCCCATCTATCCGGTCACCTATGCCGAGGATGCACGCTATCTGAACGCCTACCGCCAGCGGGTGGATTGACGGCATCGGGAGTGACGGCCGGGGCCGGTTCTTATTTCGTGACTTTCCGGGCAAAGGCCTTCTTGCAGGACTTCACGACCTTTTTGCCGGGTGCGATGGACCAGAGGAACGTGGCGGCTTTTTTCAACGTCGCCCCCCCTTTGTCGATGCCCAGTTCCAGAGCCACGCAGCCGCCTTTCTTCAGGGCGACCGGGGTAGGGCTGCCCAGCAGGCTCGCCACCAGGGAGCCGAGCAGCGGCTCGTGCCCCACGACCATGACCCGTTTCGCGTCCTTCTGTTGCAGGATGTGACGGGTGAGTACCTCCAGGTCGCCGTCCGGCTGGAGCGGTTCGGCGATGACGGTTCTGTTCTTCCGGCAGGCCTGCTGGGCCGCGATCTCCGCCGTCTGGACCGCCCGCACGAGCGGGCTCGACAGGATCAGGCGCGGTTTGTGCCCACACCTTGCTACCCGCTCGACGACCTTCCGGACGTCGGCTCTCCCCTGTTCCGTCAGGTAACGCCACTCGTCGTCGGCCCCGGCCGCCCTCTCCACCGCTTCCCCATGTCTCAAAACGTATAAGATCATCGGTTCCCCCTGTGTTCCGTTATTGATCAAGTATAGGCGCACCAGGGGCTTTTGCAACCCTGCGCGGCTGTTACAAATCGGCAACAAGGCGCGCCGATCCGTGCCCCGTCCGGAACAAACGACGCCCCCCCCCCCGCG